>JBFIWG010000236.1:0-5566 GCA_041606495.1 Nocardioidaceae bacterium | reverse complement strand
CTCGAGCCGGTCAAGGGTGACCGACTCCTTGTCGAGGACGTTCTGGACAGAGTTGAGCTGGCTGGTCAGGTCGGAGGGGTCCTGCGAGGTGAGCACCATCGACAGACCGAGCAGCCCCGGGTCGCCCGACTGGTAGTTCTGGACCGCGATCTGACCGAGGGTCTTGACCTGCGCGGCGACGTCGGCCTGCCCTGCCTTCAGCTCCGCCCGGGCCTCCTGCAGCCGCAGGATCGCGGCGTCGAGCTTCGCCTGCATCTGCCGGTCGAGTACGACGGCCGCAGCGAGCTCGCCGCGCGTCTTGGCCAGGTGGTCCTGGGCCGCGGACAGCTGTGCCTGGGCAGCGCGGAGCGCGTTGTCCGCGGCCACGAGCTCGTGGCTGGACTGGTCGAGGTCCTTCAGCGTCTCGCTGATGTCACCCTGGACCCGCTTCTTGCGGTCCTCGAGGTCATCGGCCACTGCCAGCGGGACCGCAGCAAAGCTCAAGAGCAGGCTGCTCGCCGCCAACGCGGCTATCGCGCGGCGCCGGGTAGTGCGGGGGAAGTTGCGAACCACCGGTCTGCCTTAGTCGTTGTTTATCGTGCGGTCGATCTTTTGAAGGTAGCCGACTTAACTCACACTTTTAGGTATTTCCGGGTCATTACCAACGTCGGAATGAGCGTGAGCAGGAGACCGATCAGGGCAATCCAGCCAAGCGCCCAGACCCCATCGCCCCAGTCGATCCAGGCGACGATGTTCGAGGTCGGTCTGAGCATCTGATAGATCACGAAGTACATGAAGGCGAGCAGCGCCGTCCCCGCAAGGGCCACACCGATCATCGCCGCGACGAGCGACTCCATCAGGAAAGGCAGCTGGATGTAGAGGCTCGACGCCCCCACCAGACGCATGATCCCGATCTCCCGGCGACGCGCGAAAGCGGCGAGCCGGATGGTGTTGCCGACCTGCAGGACGGCGGCGAAGACCAGGAAGCTGGCCACGCCGATCGCCCCCCACTTCATGACGTTCATCCAGAAGTAGATCGGCTTCAGCACCTCGCGCAGGTCGCGGACGGTGTTGACGCCTTCGAGGCCCGCCACCTGGCTCTTGATGCCCTGAAACTTCTGCGGGTCCTTGAGCTGCACCCAGTAGGACTCCTGCATGTCCGAGGCTCGGATTGAGTCGTAGACGCGCTGCTCGTTCTCGTTGTCGGAGCTGTAGGTGCGCTTGAACTTGTCGTACGCCTCCTGCTTGCTCTCGATGTGCCAGGACGCAACCTCGGGGTGGCTCTCGATGACCTTCTCGATCTCGTCCTTCTGCGCCTGGGTCACCTCGCCGTTGATGCAGTTGGCGGTGGTGGAGTTCTCGTTGCAGAGGAAGACGGTGATCTCCAGGCGACTGCCGAAGTACTCCTCGGCCTTGTCGGCTTGGGCGTTGAGGAGCAGTCCCATCCCGACCAGGGTGAGCGAGACGAACATCGTGACGATGACCGCGATGGTCATCGACACGTTGCGCTTGAGCCCGTTGCCGAGCTCGGAGAAGACATAGGTCAGCTGCATCTGGGAAGCCTCGATCGTCGACTAGTGCTGGTAGCCGTAGACACCGCGCGACTGGTCACGCACGATGTGTCCGCCGGACAGTTCGATCACGCGCTTGCGCATCTGGTCCACGATTCCGGCGTCGTGGGTCGCCATGAGGACCGTCGTACCCGTGCGGTTGATCCGGTCGAGCAGCTTCATGATGCCCACCGACGTCGTCGGGTCCAGGTTTCCGGTCGGCTCGTCCGCGATCAGGATCATCGGCCGGTTCACGAACGCCCGCGCGATCGCGACACGCTGCTGCTCGCCGCCGGAGAGCTCGTCGGGCATGCGGCCGCCCTTGCCCTCGAGGCCGACCAGCTCCAGCGTCTCGGGCACCACCTTGTTGATGTGCGCACGCGGCTTGCCGATCACCTGAAGGGCGAAGGCGACGTTCTCGGAGACGGTCTTGTTCGGCAGCAGCCGAAAGTCCTGGAAGACGGTGCCGATCTGGCGACGGAGGCCGGGGACCTTCCAGCCCGCCAGACGGTTGATCTCCTTGCCGGCGACATACACCTTCCCGTGGGTCGGGCGTGCCTCGCGCAGGATCAGGCGGAGGAAGGTCGACTTGCCCGAGCCGGAGGCACCGACCAGGAAGACGAACTCCCCCTTCTCGACCTCGACGCTGACATCGTCGAGCGCAGCACGGGTCTGGCCGGCGTACGTCTTGGAGACATTCTCGAACCGAATCACGGGGTGTGGTTGGCCGGGTTCGGGGATACATCGTTCAGCGCCACGGGCGACGTGCTCCCGTGGCTCTCCGACCAACTAGCGAGTCTAGGTGACGATCTCGAGCGCCCCTAGCAGGCGGAGGCACTCGGAGGGTCGCAAAAGCTGTGCGGATGCGGGGACTCCCCCAGCGCATCACGCCGACTCCAACGACGCGCCGGAATCGGTGTCAGCCTTCTCACAGCCAACGGCGCGCGAGCCCGCCCAGCAAGGGGAGACTGCGCCCCTGAGGATCAGCTCGCGGCGGCCTTGTCCGCGCCGCGGCGCCAGCGGATGCCGGCCTCCAGGAAGCCGTCGATCTCGCCGTCGAAGACGGCCTGCGGGTTGCCGACTTCGTACTCGGTGCGCAGGTCCTTCACGAGCTGGTAGGGGTGCAGCACGTAGTTGCGCATCTGGTCGCCCCACGAACCCTGGACGTCACCGCGCAGCTCGTCGAGCTGAGCCCGCTCCTCGGCCTTCTTCAGCGCGAGCAGCTTCGCCTTGAGGATCACCATCGCGCTGGCCTTGTTCTGCAGCTGGCTCTTCTCGTTCTGGCAGCTGACGACCGTGCCGGTGGGGATGTGGGTCAGCCGGACCGCGGAGTCGGTGGTGTTCACCGACTGGCCGCCGGGGCCCGACGAGCGGTAGACGTCGACGCGGATCTCGTCCTCGGGGATCTCGATCTCGTCGGTCTGCTCCAGCACCGGGACGACCTCGACGGCGGCGAAGGAGGTCTGTCGCCGGCCCTGGTTGTCGAACGGGCTGATCCGCACCAGGCGGTGCGTGCCGGCCTCCACCGACAGGGTGCCGTAGCCGTACGGCGCGTGGATCGCGAAGGTCGCCGACTTCAGCCCCGCCTCCTCGGCGTAGGAGGTGTCGAAGACCTCGACGTTGTAGTTGTTGCGCTCGGCCCAGCGGGTGTACATCCGCATCAGCATCTCGGCGAAGTCCGCAGCATCGACACCGCCGGCGCCGGAACGGATCGTCACGAGCGCCTCGCGGGAGTCGTACTCGCCCGAGAGCAGGGTGCGCACCTCGAGCTGTTCGACGGCCTTGTGGATCTTCCGAAGCTCAGCCTCCGCCTCGGCCAGCGAGTCGGCGTCGCTCTCCTCGCGCGAGAGCTCCAGCAGCACGCTGAGGTCCTCGATCCGGTCGTGCAGCGAGGTGAAGCGCTCGAGCTCGTTCTGGAGGCCGGAGAGCCGGCCGGTGACCCGCTGCGCATTGGCCTGGTCGTCCCACAGATCCGGCGCAGCGACCTGCTCGCCGAGGTCGGCGATCTCGGCCCGCATCGCGTCCACGTCGAGCACCTGCTCGATCGTGTGCATGGTTGCCTGGAGCTGCTTGATCTGGGTTTCGAAGTCGGGTCCTGCCACGAGAGGCAAGGTTACGCGACCATTCGTCGGGCGACCATTCGCCGTACGCTCGGGCCACCGGCGGCGAGGCTCAGCCTCTCTCGCTGCCCTGGCCGAAGCGGTTGCTTGCGGCCGGGTCGGTGTCCGGTGCGCCGTTGCCCGAGCTGTCGCCCTCGCGGTGGGCGCGGACCTTCTCGGTGACGGTGTCCTTGGCGTCGCTGGCCGCGTGCTTGGCGACGTCCTTGGCCTCGTCGACCTTCTGCTGCACGGTCGGGTTCGTCCGCAGCTTCCCGGCCTGGCGAGTGATCTGCTCGTAGCGCTCCCGACCGGCCTTGGCCCCCAGGACGTAACCCACCGCACCGGCGCCCAGCAACATCAGCTTCTTCATGATCTTCTCTCCCTCTTCTATGGCTTGCTGGTTCCCTACCCGGCGCATCGCAGTTCATTCGGGCATGCCCGAAGAGACCTCGGGTACGTCGACAGGGCACCCGTCCAGAGAGGAGACGACGATGCCGCAGCAGGCGTGGAGCAAGAAGCGCGAACGACAGTACGAGCACGTGAAGGAGAGCCTCGAGGACCAGGGCCGGGACGAGTCGACGGCCGAGGAGATCGCGGCGCGCACGGTCAACAAGGAACGGGCTCGTTCGGGCGAGGCCGACCAGCGCAGCAGGACCTCGACCGACGACATCTCCTCCGGACGCCGCGGGGGTCTCCGCTCCGGCAAGGGGTCCGGCGGCCGGACCAAGGACCAGCTCTACGCTGAGGCAAAGCGCAAGGGCGTCGAGGGCCGGTCGAAGATGAGCAAGGCCGAGCTGGAGAAGGCCGTCGGTCGCTGAGCCGACGCGCGTGGGCAGCCGGCGAAGAAAGGTAAACGACTGAGGTTTAGGTCACAGCGACGGGGTAATGGGCGGTGCGAACTCGCCGGGCCACCTCACGCAGCGGGCCCGGCGAGTCGACCAGACTCCCCAGCGCCAGGACAGATCGATCAGGACAGATCGGTGCGCAGGTCGGACAGGATGCGCGAGAGCAGGCGCGAGACCTGCATCTGGGTCACGCCGATCTCCTGCGCGATCTGCTCCTGCGTCCAGCCGTGGAAGAAGCGCAGCTCGACGATGCGTCGATCGCGCGGCTTGAGCCTGCGGACCGCCGGCACCAGCATGAGCCTGACCTCCGCCCGGGACAGGTCCTCGTCGTCCTCCCCCAACAGCTCACCCAGGGAGCCGGAGCCGTCGTCACCGACGGGTACGTCTAGCGAGGCAGGCGTGAAGCAGCCGTCGGCCGCCAGCGCCTCGATCACCGACTCCACGTCCAGGGACAGGTGCTCGGCGACCTCGGACGGCTTTGGCGAGCGGTGCAGCGTCTGGAACAGCTCGGCCGAGGCCCTCGAGATCTGGCTCTGCAGCTCCTGCACCCGGCGCGGTGGACGGACAGTCCAGCCGAAGTCCCGGAAGTACCGCCTTACCTCGCCGGTCACCGTAGGCACCGCATAGCTGAGGAAGTCGCGCTCGAACGACGGGTCGAAGCCCTGGACCGCCTTGACCAGGCCAACGTAGGCAGCCTGCAGCAGGTCCTCGTGTGCGATGCCGCGGTCCCGGTAGCGAGCGGTGATCGCGCGGGCGACACCCATGTTGATCACGACGACCTCGTCCCGGAGCCGCTTGCGCTCCAGCTCGTCGTCGGTGTCGGCGATCTGCGAGAGCAGACGGGCGGTGATCTCGCTGCGGTCGGCCTCCGGGACCATCTCGGTCCCGCCGACAACCGCGTAGTCGGTGTCGGTCGATTCCAGGTCTTGAAGTTCAGGTGAAGCCGCCATGCCTTACCTCTACTTCTTGAGTTCACAGGGGATGTGGCGATGCCGCTGAACCACTCGGGCAGTATGTAGGCGCCGTCCCTGAGCTTGATGACGCCCGGAATGCGGACGAAATCGACGCGCGCCTTGAAATCGAAACTGCCGAT
>JBFIWG010000235.1:0-5570 GCA_041606495.1 Nocardioidaceae bacterium | reverse complement strand
TCGCCTACTACGACCGGCACGGACTGGTGGGTTCGTCGTGGACGCTCGAGCACCTGCTCGGTCGGTCGGCCACCGGCTTCGAGTCGGCGATCGAGCGAGAGCTCTCCGCCTGAGTCTCAGCCGCGCCTCGACGCCCCAGATGGTCAGGTACGGCGCAGCCAGGTTGCCCGCTCAGAACACCGACGCGTCATCCGGGGGGATGTGCGCGGTCAGGAAGCCGTACAGATAGCCCCCGCCGCGATCAGCAACCACCGAGAGGCGGTTGGTCCGCGCCGTGTCGAGGTCACGGACCAGAACCTAGCGGCTGCCCGCACCGGTCTCCGCGATGGAGTCGTCGAGTCGCCGGAGAAAGTCGGCCAGGCCACCTCTGGCACGACCTTCGAGCCGTCCGCTTGTGGTCACCTCGATGTCGCGGGTACGCAGCAGACGATGCCCCGCAGCCTCCAGGCGATCCACCAGCTGCTGGTCCTCGCCGTGCGGGATGTGGGGGAATCCGCCGCAGTCGAGGTACGCGTCGGCGCGCACGGCGAGGTTGGCGCCGTACACGTGGTCGTGCTGACTATCACCGCTCCGGCCGTGGAGCTTCGAGGCCAGCACCGCGTCGTAGGCAACCTTGCCTGCCACCCCGCCACGCCAGCGGTCGAGCCTCGTCGTACCGACCACACCGACCACCTGGCGTCTCGACGCCTCGGCCAGGATGCTGCTCACCCAGTGGATGCCCACGGTCGTGTCGGCGTCGGTGGACAGGACCCAGGATCCCGAGGCCGGCGTGGGCAGCGCGGCCAGGCCCAGCCGTGCACCGAGATCACGGACCTCACCAATCGTGGAGGCGGTCGCCTCCTCCGTGACGAGACCGCACCCGCGGCCGCGCAGTATCCGGCGAGCCCGCCGTGCAGTGTCATCGAGGCAGCGGTGAGCAACGACGTGGATCAGGGCGTCGCCGACAAGGCCCAGCCTCCGCGCCTGCTCCAGCGAACGATGAACAGTGCGCAGGGTTGTCCGGATGCCTTGCCGCTCGTCGCGGGCCGGCACCACCACGACGACTCCGGCGCGTCCGCTCACTCGCCGAGCACCTGGTGAGTGAACAGGGCCTTGTCGCCCAGCCGGGTCAGCTCGGCGTCGAGGTGGTGCTGGCGGACGTAGACCGCCAGATCCGCCAGGCCGCGAGCCAGCCGTGCACTGCTAGAGACCCCGGCCGGTCCGACGACCCGCGGAGCCTCGACGAGCACGTGTTCGCAGGCTAGGACAACCGCCGTGCGTGCCTGGGCGATCTCGGTCGTCGGCGGGACCTGCTCCGTCTCGAGCGCCCGGAGCACGGAGCTCATCGCCGCGCGAGCCTGCCACAGCGACTGTTCCATCAGCCCGACCCGGCGGAGCTGGTGCGGGGTGGTCTCGAACGAGCGGAGGTTGGTGGTGACCACGTCCACGATCTGCTGCGCGCCGCCCAACCAGACGGCGGCCGGCCCGAGGCCACCGACCACGAAGCCGGGGCGGTCGAGGTAGAAGCCGGCGGGCCCGACCTGCGCGTCGGCGGAGACTTTGGCGTCCAGCCGGACCGTGAACGACCGGGACGCATCCATCGCTGTCGTGTGCCAGCTGTTCCGGTCGGCGTCGACAAGGTTCGCGTCGATGTCGAGCAGCACGTGGTGCTCGGGGTCGGGCCAGACCGGCAGGAGCGCCCTGTCGATGACGTCCACCCCGGAGGCGAACCGGAGCTCGCCGTGAACGGTCCACCCGTCGCCTTCTCGGTCGGCCTTGACGCCCGTCCCTGCGGAGCGGGAGGCCCAGACGCCGTACACCCCCTGCTCCGGCTCGCGGCCGGCCTGGTCGAGGATCCGCAACGCGTCCGCGTGGCCCTCGACCAGCCTGGCCAGGCACAGGTCGACCCTGGCGACCTCTACCAGCGCATCCGTCAGGCCAGGGAGGGGTCCCGTCCACAGCCGATCTCCGCGGCGGGCGACCTCCCCCACGCCCGTCCGCATGGCCTCGACGCTCCCCCGGAGCTCCTCGACCGGGAGGTCCGGCACCAGACTGCCGGCGCCGGTCACTTCGCTGCCTCGTAGATGTCGAGGACGAAGTCGCTGTCGGCATGGGACACCAGCATCGCTGCTCCGCGATCGTGGGCGTTGTTGGCGATCTGCTCGTGCATCCCGGTGCCGGACCGGTGCGCGTCATGGGGATGGTGAGCCCAGTGCATGAAGGCGAGGTGCGCCCCAGGTGCAGCCGTGGACCACAACGCGTCCAGGGCACAGTCGAGGTCGGCGACGTAGTAGAGGAACTCGGCGACCACCAGCAGGTCGACGAGTCGTCCGGTCGGGACCTCCGGCAGCGACGACCTGGCGACCGTGACGTGCGACCACCCGGCGCACCGCTTGCGCGCGTGCTCGACCGCGACGACCGAGCTATCCGTGGCGAGCAGCTCGTCGACCCGGGAGGCAAGCGCCGTCGACGTGATTCCGGGTCCGCACCCCGGCTCCCACGCGTAGGCATAGCGCGCGGACGGTAGTGAGGTCATGAGTACGGCGAGCTTGCGCTGCTCGTACCACGAGGTCGCCACCGCCCACGGGTCCGCGTTCTGGCGGTACATCGCGTCGAAGTCGGGCTGCGGCGCGCCACCGCGGAGAGGTCTCATCGGCGCACCAGCATCTCGAGCGGCCACTCGACGACGGCGCGAGGAAGAACGGCTTCCACAAAGCCCGTCGACGGCTCGGTCTGCGAGACGTAGCTGGCAAGGGCTGCCGCCTTGCCGGCGCGGGCCTCGGCGGAGCAGGTGAGCACGGTGAGAACGTCATCCTCCGTCGGCAGGAGCTGCGGGTCCGACCAGTGAGGTGCCCAGACGGGATACCCGGAGACGTCGCATCCGGTCTCCTCGGCCGCTCGGAGGGCCGCGCGGCCGATTGCGGCGTGATCCGGATGCGGGTCCTCCCACCACACCGTCAAGAGATGCCGTACACCCAGGGCGCGGACGGCAGAGACCAGTACGTCGACCAGGTCGTCCTCGTGCTCCGAAAGCCTCCCGTCCGGAAGCCCGGGCACGGTCACGCTGGCGACACCCAGTGTCAGCATCGCCTCACGGAGCTCGGCCACCCTCCGCTGCGCCAGGTCAGGGATGTCCAGCCCGACGTGGCTGAGGGCTGCCTCACCGTCGCTGGCGCAGACCACGTGGACCTCGACACCGTCCGCGACCAGCTCGGCGATGCCGGCCCCGATCCCGAGGGTCTCGTCATCGGGATGGGCCCCGGCCACGATCACGGAGTCGCCCACGCCGACGCTGAGCAGCTCCCGCGGCCGGGCCCGGCGACGCGTGCTCGCCAGGGCACTCCATCGCTCGCCGTACCTCGACGGAGGCGTCACCGCCATCCGCCGCGGCGCTCGTCGATCTGTCATGGCTTCGCGTTACCCAGATGCGCTCGCTCGAATCGTGACGAGCGAGCACGCCGCTGGCGGGCCGCCCCTGTGCACGACGAGGGGCGGGCTCGCCAGAAGATGGTCGACGCTCGCTAGACCGAGCCGCCTCGTCGATCCCTACATCTCCTCGTGCGTGTTCGGGTCGCCGCCGAAGAGCCGCCCGTCGGGCCTCCCGAGTGCGGTGATCGACTCGAGCTCCTCGTCGGTGAGGTCGAAGCCGAAGATGTCGAGGTTCTCCCGCTGGCGTTCGGGGTTGCCTGACTTGGGAATCGGGACCGAGCCCAGCTGGGTGTGCCAGCGCAGGATCACCTGGGCCGGTGTGACGCCGTGTGCCTCGGCGGCTGACACCACCGGCGGCTGGTCGTACGGCGCATTCCGCTTCCCGAGCGGGCTCCACGCCTCGGTGACGATCCCCTGCTCCTTGTGGAAGGCGCGCAGCTCGACCTGAGGGAAGTACGGGTGCATCTCCACCTGGTTCACGGCCGGGAGCACGCCGGTGGCGTCACCGATCCGACCGAGGTGCTCCTCGGTGAAGTTGGAGACACCGACCGAACGGAGCCGGCCGTCACGTTGCAGCTGCACCATGGCGCGCCAGGAGTCGACGTACTTGTCGACGCTCGGATTCGGCCAGTGGATCAGGTACAGGTCGAGGACCTCGCAGCCGAGGGCCTTGCACGACGCCTCGAACGAGCGCATCGTCTCGTCGTACCCGTGGTGGCGACCGGGAAGCTTGGTGGTGAGCACCAGCTCCGACCGGTCGATGCCGGACGCGTCGATGCCGCGCCCGACGGCCCCCTCGTTCTGGTAGTTCACAGCCGTGTCGATCAGCCGGTAGCCGGTCCGGATCGCACTGGCCACCGCTTCGACCGCCGCGTCGTCCTGGAGCGGGTAGGTCCCGAACCCGATCTCCGGCAGGTCGGTTCCGTCGTTCAGCTTCATGCAGCGGCTCCTTGGCTCGAGGCGTCCACGATCACCGCCCAGTAAAACGCGAAAGCCCAGGTCAGACGATGTCTGCCTGGGCTTTCGATGAGCGCGCTCGGAGGGATTCGAACCCCCAACCTTCTGATCCGTAGTCAGATGCTCTATCCGTTGAGCTACGAGCGCGTGCCGATCGGGCCCGTGAATGTTAGCGCGAGTGACCCGCGATGATGAAATCGGCGCCTTCCGGGCGGAGCCGGCCGAGAAAACTCGGTCACTCGGCGGAAGTTCATCGGGCGCGCCCAGAACCAGTTCGCCCGCGCGCTCGACCGGCCGAACCGGCCCGCAACGGCAAAGGTGGATTAACGAGATCTGGGTCACACCATTGATCGATCCAATAGCCGGGCTCCGGAGCGTGTGAGTACATTCACTAACACCTTTACTGCGCCGTAGGAACGGTCGGCGTACGTTGAGGCATCCAAAAAATTGCTGCAACGAAGCGGCAATTCACAGAAGAACTCCACGACACACCATCGACACGCTCGATGGCCGCCGGCGCGACACCGCTGACGAGAATGCGCGAGAGGGAACCTCAGGCCCATGACTGCCGACACGTCAATCGACACCGAAGACAATCAGACTGCGCCCACGACCCACGAGGGAATCCTCCGCTGGGTCGACGAGGTTGCCGCTCTCACCCAGCCGGACCGGGTGCACTGGTGCACCGGCTCCGACGAGGAGTGGACCGAGCTCACCGATGCCCTCGTCGGCACGGGGACCTTCGTTCGCCTGAACGAGGAGAAGAAGCCCAACTCGTTCTGGGCCGCCTCCGACCCGACCGACGTCGCCCGCGTCGAGGACCGCACGTTCATCTGCTCGGTCGACGAGAAGGACTCAGGACCCACCAACAACTGGATGGATCCGAACGAGATGAAGGCGATCATGACCGACCTCTACCGAGGTTGCATGAGGGGCCGGACGATGTATGTCATCCCGTTCGTGATGGGTCACCTCGAGGCAGAGCAGCCGATGTTCGGCGTGGAGATCACCGACTCGGCGTACGTCGTCGCCTCGATGCGCGTGATGGCCCGCATGGGCACCAACGTGCTGCGCCGGATGGAGGAGGTCGACGCGACCTTCGTCCCCGCCCTGCACTCGGTCGGCATGCCGCTCGAGCCGGGCCAGGAGGACGTGGCCTGGCCGTGCAGCGACACCAAGTACATCGTGCAGTTCCCCGAGGAGCG
>JBFIWG010000234.1:0-5589 GCA_041606495.1 Nocardioidaceae bacterium | reverse complement strand
CCAGGCCCATTGCCAGTGCCAGGGAGACCACGAACGTCTCGCCGCCAGAGAGGGTGAGTGGGTCGCGCACGTCTCCGGTCCACTGGTCCACCATCTCGAGCCCGAGTCCCGCCTGTGCTCCCTTGCGCGCCGCACGACCCGTGCGCTGGAGAAGGTACCGCTGGTCTCGCATGTGGGCGAGCCGCTCGTTGGCAGCATCGACCACCTGGTCCAGCCGCGTTGCCAGGACGTACGCCGAGAGCCTCATCTGCAGCTGGTTGTCGGTGCCCATGCCGCGGACCAGCTTGGACATCGACTCGGCCCGGACGTAGTTCTCGCGCAGGGGCGCCCAGTCGTCGAGGGCCTGCTTCAGACGGACCTGCAGCGCTTCGAGTGAGCGGAGCGTCTGCTCTTGCAGGTGCAGAGATCGGGCGCACTCGGTGGCGCGGTCGGTCGCGGCGGCGAGGGCGGAGACCGCAGGTGCGAGCCCGGGGACCGCGTCAGCGTCGAGCGCAACCACCTCGGGGTCATCGAGGACCGCGCGGGCTCGCGCGGAGGTCTCCGCACGCTCTTGCAGCAGCTCCTCGAGCCTGGCCCGCTTGGCCGCCTCCAGAGAGGCACGTCGGGCGTGGTCGATGTCAGTGAATCCGTGCGCGGCCAAGGCCTCATCGACCTGCAGCCTGAGCTCGGTGACCCGCTCCGCGGCGAAGAGCGATGCACTGAATGCACTCTGCGCGTCCGTGAGCAGGGCCACCAGGCGGCGGAGCTCGTCGGCGAGACGGCCGAGGGAGGTCTCGTCGAAGCCGGCGCCGAGTGCGGCCTCGAGCTCTCGTGAGATCTCGAGGACGGACTCGTCCTGGCTGCGGATGCCCTCGGTCAGGGCGGCGATCTCGTTGTCCAGACGACTGAGGCACTCGAGCATCTGGTCACGCTCCGCAGCGAGCGTTTCCAGCTCCTTCTCGGTCTCGGCCCGGGTGTGCTCTGCGGTGCGTGAGTCCTCGAGCTGCGCGGAGAGGTCGGCGACCGCGGCGGCCGCGGACACCGGGTCCAGTCCGCCGGCCTGGGTCCTGAGGCTCTCGATCAGCGACTCGCACTCAGAAACTGCCGCCGAGGCAGTGAGGTGGTCGTCCTGGGCAGCGTCGAAGGCTGCTGTGGCGAGCGCCTGGTCGGCGTCGGTCACCGCGTCGGCGGCTGGTCGCGCCGGGTGTGGGTGCTCGGTGCCGCCGCAGACCAGGCAGGCCTCGCCCGGCTCGAGCCTTCCGGCGAGCTCGGCGGCGATTCCGGCCAGGCGCCGCTCCTGCAGGTCCTGCATCAGTGCACGGGCGTCGGCAGCCCGGTCGCGGGTGTCCCGCGCGTGGTCCCGGAGCCCGACCAACCGTTGCTCGGCTGCCGTCCGCTGCTCTGCTGCGGAGAGCTGAAGGCGGGCCGAGGTGAGCTGCAGCGTCAACGACTCCTGGCGGTTGGCGGCGCGCGAAGCCGACTCCAGCCGTGCAGCGGCCTCAGCCTCCCGCGCCGGGAGTGCCTCGCGCTTGGTGAGCGCCTCGTGGCGAGCATCGCGAGCGCGACCGAGCGCGCGGTCCAGCTCTGCCAGCCGACGTCGCCCTGCCTCAAGCGCTTCCGCTCTCGGCTTCAGCGCATCGAGCTGGGCCGCTCGGCTGCGGGCCGACTCAAGGGTCGAAGAGAGAGCCGAGGTCGTCCAGCCGTCCGGCGTCACGGGAGCGCCCTCCAGCACCTCGCGGACAGGTGTGGCGTCCGTGCCCGCACGCCACGTGCTCAGCTCGTCCTGCGCCCGGTCCCGGGCACGAGCGGCGTCACGGTCAGCGCGGAGCGCGCCGTCGTAGAGGTCCATCACCGGCAGCAGGCGCGATGCTCGGAGGTCGTCGGCCAGCGCCGCTTCCGCGCTGCTCTGCTGGTCGGCGGTGGCTTCAAGCACGTCCAGAGTCTTCACAGCCTGGTCTCGCCGGGCGGCGGCGCGCACGAGACGCTCCACCCGGTCGTGCTCGGCTCGCGCCTTGGTCAGCTCCTCCCCGGCTGTCGCGTGCTGGGCGGCGGCCGCCGAGTGCTCGACCCTGACGTCACCGACGACCTGGCCGACCCAGTCCGAGACCCGGTCGTCATCGGTCAAGGACGCCAGGTCGGCGCCGGAGAGCTCCCCGGGAAGTGTCACCTCCGCCCGGTCGGCAATGGTGTCGAGGAGGCGCTGCACGTTGCTCTGGCCCTCGCTGGAGCGGTCGCGGAGCTTACGGCTGTGGTCGTGGACCCAGTCCTCGATGCGAGAGAACCGATCGCTGCGGAACAGGTGCTCGAGCACGTCGTGACGCTCTTGCGAGGTTGCGCGGAGGAACCTCTGGAAGTCTCCTTGCGGAAGCATCGCCACCTGTACGAACTGCGCCGGCCGCATGCCGATCAGGTCCGAGACAAGATGGCCGACCTCCTGGGCGCGAGAGCTGAGCAAGTGCTCGCTGCCGCTCGTCGTCTCGATCAGGGTGGCAGCGGCGTTCTCGGTGCGAGTGCCCTCGCCGCGTCGCTTCGGCCGGGTCCACTCGGGGGAGCGGCGCAGCGTGAAGCGACGGTCGGCGATGCTGAAGTCGAGGATCACCTCCGGCTGCCGGTCGACCGGCGCGTGCTGAGACTTGAGCGCCTTGACCCCACGGACGCCCGGCACGGTGCCGTAGAGCGCGAAACAGACTGCGTCGAGGAGGCTGGTCTTGCCGGCTCCTGTCGGGCCGGTGAGGAGGAACAGGCCCGCGTCGCACAGCTCGTCGAAGTCGACGACCTCGGTGTCGGGGAAGGGCCCGAACGCCGTGACAGTGAGGTGGTGCAGCCGCATCAGCCGGCCTCCTCGACCGAGACGGGTGCGTCGGGCTCCTCGTTGATCCGGCAGGAGTCGCAGGCGAGCTGGAGGAGGAGTGTCTCCTCGTCGGTCGCCTCGAGAGAGCGCACTTCGGCCACGAAGCCGAGCGCGATGTCGATGTCGCTTCGTCCGTCCACCCGCGGCATCACCGGTCCCCGGTCACGGCCGGCCCCCTCCGGGTCGAACGCGAGCAGCAGAGCGTGCGGGAACCGCTGACGCAGGCGTTCCATGGCGTTCATCGGACGTCGCGGATCAGTCAGCGTGATCTGCAGCCAGGCGTCCTCGACGGCCGCATGGCTGGAGTCGCCGAGCAGGTCCTCGAGGCGGCCACGAACCGTGGCCAGCCGCCGCGGAACCGGGGCCGGGACGAACTCGCACCGCTCGACACCGGAGGCCCCGAGCTCGACGAGCCAGGAGCCCTTCGTGTGCTTGGCCTCGGAGAAGGAGTAGGCGATCGGCGACCCGCTGTAGCGGATCCCCTCACCCAGGGTGTGCCGACCGTGAAGGTGGCCCAGAGCGGTGTAGTCGATCCCCTGGAACAGGCTCGACGGGGCGATCTGCACCCCGCCCACCGAGATGTCGCGCTCGCTGTCGGAGGCCATCCGCAGCCCCGCCTCGGGGTCTCCGGCCACGAACGCGTGGGCCATGACCACCGAGCGGGCGTCGCGCCCGGCCAGGTCGGCGCGAACCCGGCACATTGCCTCCGCCAGCGCGGCCTCGTGGCTGCGGGTGGGCAGCGCCCAGGCCTCGCGGACCGCGTCGGGCTCGAGATACGGGAGGCCGTAGACCGCGACGCTTCCGTGCTCGTCCTCGAGCAGCACGGGTGTGCCGACGTCCTGCCAACGGGTCCGAAAGTGCACACCGGCGGCGTCGGAGAGGCGCGAGTTGAAGCCGAGCCGGATCTGCGAGTCGTGGTTGCCGCTGGTCACCACGACCTTGGCCCGCGACCCGCCGAGGCGGGCGAACGTCTCGTCCGCGAGCTCGACGGCGTCCACAGGTGGCAGGGCGCGGTCGTAGATGTCTCCGGAGACGACCACCAGGTCGACCTGCTCGGACTCGATGGTCTCGAGCAGGTGGTCGATGAACCCCGCCTGTGCGTCGAGCAGCCCGACGCGATGGAAGGACCGCCCGAGGTGCCAGTCTGAGGTGTGAAGGATGCGCACACCAGGACGCTATGTGCCGGTGCCGACACTTTCCCGGATCACACGCCGAGTCGCTCCGGTGCGGAGTACGCCACAAAGCGCCCCCCGCGCACGAAGCCCACCGCACAGAGGCCTGCCTGCGACGCCAGCTCCACCGCCAGGCTGGAAGGTGCACCGACAGCGGCGATCACCCCGACCCCGGCACTGACCGCCTTCTGCGCCAGCTCGAAACCGATCCGGCCGCTGACGCACAGGATCGGTACGTCGGTACCCAGGTCGGCGAGCACCCGCGAGCCGATCACCTTGTCCACGGCGTTGTGCCGACCTACGTCCTCGCGGACCACGACGGTCTCGCCGTCGGCGGTGAAGAGCCCTGCCGCGTGCAGGCCGCCGGTGGAGTCGAACACTCGCTGCGCCTCCCGGAGTCGCACCGGGAGATCGCTGAGCACTTGAGGCTTGACCACCAGGTCGTGCCACCGGCGGCTCAGGTCGACCGGAGCGGTGCAGGCCGCCATCACGTCCTCGATGCTCTGCTTGCCGCACACGCCGCAGGCCGACGCGCCGGCCGTGGGTCCGTCGTACTGTGCCGTGGGTGTGCGCCGCGGCGGCCGGTCGAGCTCGACGGTGACCACGTTGAACTCCTGTTCGGGAGCCAGCGTCTGGTCGGTGCAATACGCAACCGTATGGACATCTGACGCAGTAGCGATCAGACCCTCGGCCCGCAGGAACCCGGCGGCCAGCTCGAAGTCGTGGCCGGGCGTGCGCATGGTGACCGTGAGTCTTTCGGCGGGTCGGCCAGGCCAGGCCAGCCGGATCTCGAGCGGTTCCTCGGTGGTCAGCCGGTCCTCGCGACGCCTGACCGCGCCCTGGTCGAACTCGTGCACGCGGACGCGTTGCGAGGGGCCGGGGCGTCGAGGTCGCGTCACACCACCCAGCCTATATTTGACGCAATGATCACCGAACGGGTGGCGGTGACGGTCTGCCTCGGCTCGACCGAGGGTGGAGGAGCGTTGTGCGCAGGCGAATCCGGGAGACGGTCGAGGACGACGGCTGGGACTCCGAGATCTCCTCGGGGCTGGCCCTCGCGGCGTTCCTGAGCCTGGTCTTCGTCGCGGTCACCCTGCTCGCCATGGGCCCGATGTCGCGCTTCGACACCTACTTCAACCTCGCGCCCGCGCCGGAGTCGTGGCGTCCGACGCTCCAGGTCGTGGACCGGATCGGCCAGCGCGCGGTCTGCCTCCCGATCCTGGCCGTCGTGACCTATCTGCTCTGCCGCCGCCAGGAGTCGTGGCGACCGGCGATCGTGGCGGGAACGGCCGTGTTCTTCCTCAACCTCATCGTGCTGGTCCTGAAGGTCGGGCTGGCGCGGGGCGCCCCGCAGGCCGTGGACCCCTCGTTCTTCGGCGAAGGAATGGCTTTCCCGTCGGGTCACTCCGCGAACGTGGTGCTCGTCTACGGCCTGATCGTCTACCTGACGTTGACGTACGGCGACCCGGGCCGGCGTACCCGCGCGTTCCTCTGGTCGCTGGTGCCGGTGCTGTCGGTGGTCATGGTGCTCACGTCGCTCAAGCTCAACTGGCACTGGTTCACCGACCTGCTGGCCGGACTGCTCGT
>JBFIWG010000233.1:0-5602 GCA_041606495.1 Nocardioidaceae bacterium | reverse complement strand
CTCATGCCCTCGTCGACCATGACCCGGATCGAGGCGAAGAGGTCGTCGACCTCCTGCGGGGTCAGGTTGGTCGTCGGCTCGTCGAGGATCAGGATCTTCGAGCCGCGGTAGAGCGCCTTGAGGATCTCGACCCGCTGACGGATGCCGACCGGCAGCTCCTCGACCACGGACTCGGGGTCCACGGTGAGGCCGAACCGCTCGCTGAGCTCGACGATCCGCTGCCGGGCCGAGCTCAGGTCCAGCTTCATGCCGCCCAGGTCCTCGGTGCCGAGAACGATGTTCTCGGTCACCGTGTAGCTGTCGATCTGCAGGAAGGTCTGGTGCACCATGCCGACGCCGGCTGTGATCGCGTCCCGTGGTGAGGCGATCTCGACGGTCCTGCCGTCGATCTCGATCACACCACGGTCCGCCTTGTACAGCCCGTAGAGCACGTTCATCAGCGTCGTCTTGCCGGCTCCGTTGCCGCCGAGCAGGCCGTGGACCTCGTTCTTGGCGACCTCGAGGTCGACCGATGTCAGCGCCTGGACGTTTCCGAACCGCTTCTGGACACCGGTCATCCTGAGGCGCGGGGCCTCCCCGGTCACTTGACTTCGGAGGTGTTGAGCTCGACCTTGATCGACCCGTCGGAGATGCCGGCGACGGCCTTCTCGGCGGCGGCGCGAGCGTCCTCGGGGACGTTCTCACCGATCTCGACGGTCGCACCCTGGCCGAAGCCGATCATGTAGTGACCGGTGGTCTCGCCGGCCTCGATCTTCTCGACGACCTCGGTCAGCGGCTGCACGAAGTCGTAGAGGACCGTGGCGGCGTAGTGCTCCGGGCCGTTCTGCGACTTGTCGGTGTACTTCACCGTGAGCCAGGCGTCACCCGCCGGCTTGGTGCCGATCGCCTTGAACGAGCCACCCACACCGAGGTTGAGCGAGGTAACGATGACGTCGTTGCCGCTCGAGAGGAGCTGCGAGGTGAGCTGCTGGGCCTTCACGGTGTCGTTGAAGTCACCGCTCCACACGGGCTTCACGGCGACCTGCTTGCCGCTGTCCTCGACCGCCTGCTCCAGGGCGTGCACCTCGGCGAACGAGAACGGCAGCGAGAGACCGCCGAGGTAGGCGACCTTGCCGGTGTCGGTCAGGTTCGCGGCCAGGGTGCCGAGCGGGTAGAAGACGGTGTGGAAGTTGCGGTCGATGATCCACACGTTCTCGGGCTGGCCCTCGGGCTCGCCGTCGAACTCGCCGATGAAGTTCACCTCGGGGTTCTGCTCGGCGATCTTCGCGGTGGCCTCGTAGAACTGCGAGCCGTGGGTCCAGATCAGGTTGTAGCCGTCGGCGACGTACTCCTGCAGCACCCGCTCGATGTCGGGCACCGGGACGCTCTCGGAGTGCGCGATCTCCGCGCCGTTGCTCTCCAGCTCCTGCAGCGCCTTGAGCCCGAGCGCGTTGTAGTCGGCGTCGGTGACCGGACCCGAGAAGATCGCGGCGACCTTGAGGCCACCTTCGCCTGCGGCGTCGGAGCCGCCGCACGCGGACAGAGTGAGGGTCGCCGCCAAGATGGCGACGAGCAGCTTGAACTTCGTACGCATGGTCGAGCTCCTTGCATGGGGATACACGATGCTCACGGCGCCCGTCGGCCCCCTGAGGCGTGAGCGGGATGTCAACGTGCAGGAAGCGTAAGCGGGCGAACGCATGGATATGCGGACACAAGTTGCCGAAGTCACACGCAAAAGTTCGTGCGGGCACGCCGCCCGAACCCATTGCCCGCGGTCGGCTCGATGTGGTGTCCTTTGTCGTTCGGCTCGCCACCGCTCGCTCCGGAGCAGTTCGGCGCGAGCCGGTCAGTCGTCGAAGAGGGCGCGTACGTCGGCCGCGTCGATGGGCGTCGCGACCGACCCGTCACCGTCGATGACCTCGGCGAAGAGCGCGGCCTTGCGGGCCTTGAGCTCCATCACCTTCTCCTCGATCGTGTCGGCGGCCACGAGCCGGTAGACCATCACCGGGTGCTCCTGACCGATCCGGTGGGCCCGGTCCACCGCTTGCGCCTCGACGGCGGGGTTCCACCACGGGTCGAGCACGAAGACGTAGTCGGCCTCGGTCAGAGTCAGCCCGACTCCCCCGGCCTTGAGGCTGATCAGGAACACCGACGCATCGCCCTGCTTGAACTCGTCGACCACCTCGCCGCGCTTTCTGGTGCGGCCGTCGAGGTAGGCGGTCTCGATGCCCTCCTGCTCCAGCCGGGTCCGGACCCGACCGAGGAACGAGGTGAACTGACTGAACACCAGAGCCCGGTGGCCCTCCGCCACGACCTCGAGCAGATGGTCGGCCAGGACATCGATCTTCGCTGAGCCGATGCCGTCGTACTCGGGGTCGACGAGCCCGGCGTCGAGCGAGAGCTGCCGGAGCCTGGTCAGCGAGCGGAAGATCGCGATCCGGTGCTTGTCGAAGTCCCCGACCAGGCCGAGCACGGTCTGCCGCTCGCGCTGCAGGTGGGTCTCGTAGACGCGACGATGCCTCGGAGAGAGCCGGACCTCGAGCACCTGCTCCTGCTTCGGCGGCAGGTCGGCCGCGACCAGGTCCTTGGTGCGCCGGAGCAGGAACGGTCGGATCCGCCGGCGGAACCGGTCCAGCGCCGCGGGGTCCCCGAGCCGCTCGACCGGGTTGGCGACCAGCTCGGCGAACCGCTGTGGGTACGGGTACAGCCCCGGCGCCACGATCGACAGCAGCGACCACAGCTCCATCAGCCGGTTCTCCATCGGCGTGCCGGTCAGCGCCAGCCGGAAGGGTACGTCGAGCCGCCGCACGGCCTGGTAGGTCTTGCCGGCGTGGTTCTTGACGGTCTGCGCCTCATCGAGGACCAGGCCGCTCCAGCGCTGGGCGATGTACTCGTCGGCCTCGAGGCGGAACAGGGTGTAGGAGGTGATCACGATGTCGGCGTCGTCGTACAGCGACGCGATCGACGTACCCCTGCGGGCGTGCGACTCGGTCACCGTCCGCACCGCGAGTCCCGGGGTGAAGGTCTCTGCCTCGTGCGCCCACGTCGAGACGACGCTGGTGGGCGCGACTACCAGGAACGGGCCGGCGCCGGAGTCGCGCGCGTGCGCGATCAGGGCGAGGGTCTGCAGCGTCTTGCCCAGCCCCATGTCGTCGGCCAGGATCCCGCCGAGCCCGGCCTGCCAGAGGAACGCCAGCCAGCGGAACCCGTCGAGCTGGTAGTGCCGCAGCTCGGCCTTCACACCGACCGGGTCCACCTCGGGCAGCCCCTCGAGCCCACGCAGCGCCTGCGCCGCGCGGACCCACTGCTCGGCCTGTGCGTCGACGATGCCGACCTCGGCCAGCTCGTCCCAGGTGCCGAGGTCGTGGTGCCCGACGCGGATTCCGTCCTCGGGCTGCTCGTGCAGCTCCCCCGCCGCAGTCACCAGCTCGGCAAGGTGCGCGAACTCGGGCCGGTCCACGCGGACGTGCACGCCGCTGCGCATGATCACCCGCTCCTGGCCCCGGGTGAGTGCCTCGAGCAGGTGGGCCAGCGCGAGGAACTGCCCGTCGACGCTGATCACCACCTCGAGGTCGAGCCAGTCGGTCCGCGCCTCGTCGGCGTCCTCGTCGCGGCGGGAGGCGAAGTGGATCACCGGTGCATCGCGCGCCTCCCGGTAGTCGGGTCGGCCGCCGATCTCCTCGATCTCGACCTGCCCGGAGGCCTCGAGCCCGGGAAGCACGTCCTCGGCAAAGGCGATCGCGCCCGCGTGGGTGAAGCTCTTCTCCTCCACCAGGCCGCGTTCGCGCCGGTGGCTGTCGCAGAGCTGGTACGTCTGGTCGTCGCTCAGCTCGAGCGTGTCGAGAAGCTCCTGCTCGACGTCGGGACGGCGAACTCCACGCAGCCCGCGGGTCTCGGACAGCCGGTAGACCCGGTCGTCCTCCCCGATCCGGTAGCGCCACGACCAGGCGACGGTCACCTCGTCGACCGCGACCCAGCGGACCGTCAGCGCGAGTCGTGGGACCGCAGGCTCGGGCAGCGTCACCGACCCGTCGGAGGAGACCACTGGCACGTGCCGCTGCAGGCGGGGAAGGTACTCCGCGACCAGGTCGTCACGGTCCTGCTCCGGGACGACCAGCTCGTCGCCCGCCGCGAGAAGGCGACGCAGCTGTGGCCCGGCCGGGCGCTCCAGCGGCGCCAGGGTGAGCACCGACTGGTCCGGTCGGTCGCTGGGCTGCCAGAGGGCGACCCCGTGGCCACTGTCACCGAGGACGTCGATGTCCTCGGCAGAGAACCACTCCCCGTCGGCGGAGACGCCGAGGCGCAGATGCGTGTCCCGACCGGGCGCCGCGTTGACGTCGAGCTGAAGGACGACCGGGTGCGGAAGGACCTCGACGTCAACGATCCCGGCCCCTGGGACCAGGACGACCCCGGCCTCCACGGCTCGGACCATGAGCGGCCACAGCGAGCTGCCGAACGAGGTCAGGGTCAGGTGGGTCTCTGCACCGTAGTAGGAGTGCCGGGCCGCGGCCCGGTAGGCGGCCTCCAGCTCGGTGAGCACGGCGACCTGCTCGGGGTCGAAGACTCCGCGGGAGCCCTGGTAGGACAGGTCCTGCCAGGAGACCCCGGACTTGATCCAGTTGTCCCGCGCCCCGCGCTGCATCGGCCTGACGCGCAAGGTGCCGCGGGGCGGGGTTCGCTCGGGGCTCTGCGGCGCCCAGGAGCGGTAGCCGCTCGACGGGCCGCGTCGGTTCAGCTCGACCTGCAGCGCGAGCGGCTTCGGCTCCGTGCGGTTGCCGGCCCGGTCGTCGAGCTCGTCGAGCACCGTGCTCAGCTGGCGCTCCCACCTCCGGTTCGCTGCCGGCCCGTTCGCGGCGTTCTCCTGGGCCTGGGCGGCCCGGACCGTGAGCAGGAGCGCGACGGCGTGCTTGCAGCCCTCACCAACCGGGCAGCTGCACCTGCCGTAGGTCCACACGCCCTCGCCGGACAGCCCGACGCTGACGTAGAGGGAGTACGCCGCCCCGGTCGACCCGTCCACGGTGCCGCGGATGTCGAGGTCGCCCTCGCCGTCGAGCTGGTGGCTGCAGGCCAGGACGTTGCCACGGCGTACGTAGTCGACCGCACGCTCGACCGTCGCCGACCCGAACCTGCGACGCAGGTCCTCATCGGTGAGGTGCAACGACAGATCAACCACCGGATGAGCCTATGCGCCGCCACCGACGCTCCCGAACGGGCCTGCGGCACCGCGGCGGCCCGCACGCCGTATCCGCCCCTGGCCGCCTCGACCCTCCGGCCTCTAGCCGACGGGGGCCGTGGGAGCTGGAGCCGGAGGCGCCGTGTCGGCCGCCGTCGGTTCGGTCGTCGGCTGGGTCGTCGGCTCGCCCGTCGGCGCCGGTGTGTCCTCGGTGACCCCGTCGGTGGGGCCGTCCTCGGGCGTCGGCAGCACGCTGTCCGCGGGAGCCGGGGTCTCCGCGGTGCTTGTCGGTGTGGGGGTGGACTCACCGTCGGGGGTGCGCGGCTGCTTCGCGGGGTCCCCTTCCTCCCCTCCTCGCACCAGTCCGGTGATCGAGGTGCGGGTGCCTTCCTCGCTACCACCTGTGTACGTCGACACCGCCCGCCCGGTCACCAGCTCGAACACGGTGAT
>JBFIWG010000232.1:0-5635 GCA_041606495.1 Nocardioidaceae bacterium | reverse complement strand
GGACGCCGGGCTGCTCGGGTTCCGGCAGATCTCGGACTCCCTCGGCTCCACGCCGTGGTACCTCAAGACGCTCCGCGACGAGGGGCAGGTGGCGCAGCGGTTCGCGGTGATCCTCGGGTCGAGCCGCTACGCCACCGACTTGCTGCAGCGGGCGCCCGAGGGGGTCCGGCTGCTCGGCGAGGACGACGGCCTGGTGCCGCGCGACCGTGCCGCGCTGGAGACCGAGATGGTCTCGGCCGGGGCGGAGGCGGCGCCGGCGGCAGCCACCGAAGTGCGCTCCGGCGCGCGGGTCGTGGTGGGCGTGCCGGCCGGGCGGGTGGCGCGGCGGCGACGCTGGGAAGTGGTGTTCTGGTTGTGCACAGCAGTCCTTGAGACATGGAGTGTGGCCGCAGTGCTGGCTCAACGGGAGGGGCACCAGCCGACCCGACGCTCCGCAGGAGCGGTCAGGGCCCGGGGGCCCGCTGCCAAAAGAAAACCGCGCCATCCACGGCGCGAAAGCAAACGACCTCGGCACATCAGGTGGATGCGCCTGCGCACCATTGTGCCGGTTACGCCCGCCGATCACTAATCACGGGCGAATCGGGCGCGCCGCGCCCCCGCAGACCGGTCAGCCGTACCAGTCGATGCACAAGGCCGTGGCGTCGTCGTGAAGGTCTCCCCCGACCTGCCGCTCGGCCGCTCTGGTCAGCTCCCGGACCGTCTCCCGGGGGTGCATCCCTCTGGTCGAGGTGAGCAGGTCGGGGAGGTCATCTCCGACGTGGTCGATCAGCCCGTCGGTCAGCAGCAGGATCCGGTCGCCGGGCCGGAGTGGCAGCTGCTGGGCGGAGTACTGGGTGCCCGGGAACGTCCCGAACGGCAGATCAGACGCCAGCGGGACGTGCTCGACCTGCCCGTTGCTGATCCGAACCGGCTTGGGGTGACCGGCGTTGACCATGTGAGCGGTGCCGACCACGAGGTCGAACCGGAGCAGCTGCCCGGTCACCAGCTGGTCGGGCCGGGCGTGGTCGAGGACCGCCTTGTTGGCAAGCGTGGCCTGGTCCAGCATCGAGGCACCCACGCGACGGCTGTTGCGCAGACTGGCACCTACGAGGGTCGAGAGGATCGCCGCGTCCACTTCGTGGCCCATGGCGTCGGTCAGCGAGACGTGCAACGTGTCTCTGTCGAGGCTGTAGTCGAACGAGTCACCGCCGACCCGCCCGGCCGGCACAAGGGCACCCGACAGGGTGAACTGGCCGGCCTCGCAGGTCAGGGAGGGCGGCAACAACCGGCGCTGTATCTCAGCGGCCAGGCTGTAGGGGCCTGAACGCTGCCCCCACTCGAACAGGTCGGTGAAGCGCCGGTTCGCGATCACGACGTAGCCGAAGGCGTGGGCTGCCGCGGTGATGTAGTTCAACGTCTCCCGGTCCGGCACTTCCGGAACCACCAGCTCCAGCACACCGATCACGTCGCCACGGTCGGTCACCGGGGCGAGCACACGGGAGCCCGCCGGGTCAGGCACCATCTGCGGACGCTGGCTCCGGATCGTCCACTCGTACGCCGTCCCCTCGAGCAGGACGGTCTCGGCCGCGTCCTCGCCGTACGACCGGAACCCCAGGCCGAAGCCGGAGTGCGTCAGACGTACGACGGCGTCGCCGCTGAAGTCGGCAATCAGGAATTGGACGTCACGCGCGCCGAGTCTTTTCGCGAGCTCGACCGACAGCACGTCTACGGCCGCGACAGGCGGCGACTCCGCGACGGCTGCCAGGAGCGCGCGGAGGTCGAAGTGCTCCCGGCCACCCGGCTCCATGCTTCGATCTTATGGGTGAACGAGAATGGGCCGGGAAGACTTTCGACGAACGAGGCAGCGGATGAGCGAGGACGTCACCAGGACCGCACCGCCGCTGCGCGGACCCGTGGTGATGAACCAGGACTGGCGCGACCTGACCTACCTTCACTGGGCGGTCGAGCCCGATCTGGTCACACGCTTCATGCCACCTGGAGTCCGACCGGACACCTTCGAGGGCAGGACCTACGTGGGCCTGATCCCCTTCCGGATGGTCGACGCGGGTTTCGGCCGCCGGCAGCGCGTGCCGTGGGCCGGGACGTTCCTCGAGACCAACGTGCGGCTCTACTCCGTCGACAGCACCGGCCGACGCGGCATCGTGTTCCTCAGCCTCGACTGCGACCGTGCTGTGGTCGTCGCCGGCGCCCGGATGGTCGTCGGGCTCCCCTACCGATGGGCCCGGATGACTCACACCAGCCGGGCCGTGAGCGACGGTCAGGAGCACAGCTACCGCGCTCGGTTGCGCTGGCCCGGCGTGAGTGCTTCCAGCCACATCACGGTCCGGGTCGGCGAGTCGCGCGAGGCGACGCCGCTGGACGACTTCGTGAGCGCGCGGTGGGGTCTGCACACGAGCCGGTTGGGACGGACGACGTACGTCCCGAACTCGCATGAGCCGTGGCCACTTCGCAGCGCCGAAGTTGTCGAGCTCGACGACGAGCTCGTCCGCTCGGTGGGGTTGGGCGACCTCGCCTCCCGAGCCCCCGACCACGTCGCCTTCAGCGACGGGGTGCACACGGAGTTCGGGCTGCCCACCAGCGCCGCCCGCCCGCGACGGTGAACGAGGCTCCGGGCTAGGTCTCTCGACCCCAGGAAACCACCCGGCGGGGTCATTACACGTGTCCGACTGCTGACTAGCGTGATCATTCTGCCGCCGTCCGGCCGCGTCCACGACGACAGCCCCTTCGAGTGTTAGGAGACGGCGCATGACCCAGCTGACCCGCAGTGAAGTCGACTCCCTCCGGACGCTGGTGTCGGGAGCCGTGATCGGCCCCTCGCAGCCGGAGTACGACGAGGCCCGCAAGGTCTGGAACGCCGCCATCGACCGGCGCCCGGCCATGATCGTCCGCTGCCTTTCCGCATCGGACGTGAGTGCAGCCATCGGCTACGCCACCGAGCACGGGCTGGAGATCGCGGTGCGCGGCGGTGCCCATGGGATGTCCGGCGCAGCCGTCGTCGACGACGGGCTGGTGATCGACCTGAGTGAGATGAACCAGATCGTGGTCGATCCGGACGCGAAGCGGGCGCGCGTCGGTGGCGGCGCACTCCTCGGCGACGTGGACGCCGCGACGCAGCAGCACGGGCTCGCCGTCCCGGCCGGCCTGGTCAGCCACACCGGTGTGGCCGGACTGACCCTGGGCGGCGGCATGGGCTGGCTGACCCGCAAGGCTGGCCTCACCATCGACAACCTCCTGTCCGTGGAGGTCGTGGTCGCCGACGGCCGAATCATCCGGGCCTCGGAGCAGCTGCATCCGGAGCTGTTCTGGGCGATCCGCGGCGGGGGTGGGAACTTCGGCGTCGTGACCGAGTTCGAGTTCCGGCTGCACGAGGTCGGACCCATCGTCCAGCTGGCAATGATGTTCTGGGACACCGAGCAGGGGTCGGACGTCCTGCGTCGAGCCAGGGACCTCATCGCCCTGCTGCCACGCGACCTCAACGTCATCGTCGCCGGCCTCAACGCCCCGCCGGCCCCGTTCGTGCCGAAGGAGCACCACTTCAGACCGGGCTATGCCCTGATCGTCACCGGGTTCGGCGCGGCGGAGTCCCACGACGTGTTCCTCTCTCACCTCCGCGACGAGCTGCCCCCGCTCTTCGAGATGTCCACGCCGATGCCGTACGTCGAGCTGCAGCAGATGCTCGACGAGGCCAATGCCTGGGGCAACTACTGCTACGACAAGGGCTGCTACGTCGAGGAGATCTCCGAGGGCGTGATCGAAGCCCTCACCGACCAGATGCCGCGCAAGGCGTCACCGCTGTCACTGGTGCTGTTCTACCGCCTCGACGGCGCCTACTCGGAGGTCGGGGAGATGGACACAGCGTTCGGGGGCGGTCGGTCCTCGCGGTACGGCGTCTTCATCGTCGGGGTCAGCCCTACGCCCGACCTGCTCGAGGCGGACCGAGCCTGGGTCCGCGACACATGGGACCGTCTGTTGCCGCACGCCATCGGTGCCGGTGCCTACATCAACGCCCTGACCGACTACGACGAGGACCGCTTGCGGGCGTCGTACGGTGCCGAGAAGTACCAACGGCTCGCGCAGATCAAGGCGGAGTACGACCCCCGCAACGTCTTCCACCGCAACGCGAACATCAAGCCCGAAGCCGCCGTCTGAGGTCGAGGGTCAGAGCCCGTCGGGGAGGTCGGCCACCACCCTGCGCACCGCTTCCAGGCTGCGCTCGACATCCGCGTCGGTCGTCGACCAGTTGCTGACCGAGATGCGCAGCACGCTCTGCTCGTGCCACGTCGAGCCGGTCATCCAGACCGTGCCGTCGGCCAGCAGGCGACGTACCACCTCCTCGGTGCGCTCGTCGCTCCCGAAGGTCGCGCAGACCTGCGTGAACACCACGTCGTTGACGACGGCGACGCCCGGGATCTCCGCCAGGCCGGCCCCGAACGTCCGGGCATGCCGACACAGGCGATCCACGAGCTCGGTCACCCCGGACCGGCCCAATGACCGGAGCACCGCCCACACCGGGAAGGCTCGGCCGCGTCGGGACAGCTCAGGCACCTTGTCGGCTGGCT
Source organism: Nocardioidaceae bacterium (assembly GCA_041606495.1). GTDB lineage: Bacteria > Actinomycetota > Actinomycetes > Propionibacteriales > Nocardioidaceae > Nocardioides_C. The sequence continues at coordinate 1,076 of JBFIWG010000232.1, read as the reverse complement.
CCCCTAGCTCGTCGTGGATGAGGTACACCCCGTGCATGCCCATCGCTGCACGCAGATCGGCCGGGTCCCGGACGATGACCAGCCCGGCGTCGTACGGGACGTTCAGGGTCTTGTGCGCGTCGGTCGCCCAGGAGTCCGCCCCTTCGCAGCCCGCGACCAGGTGACGGTACAACGGCGACGCCGCCGCCCAGAGTCCGAATGCACCGTCGACGTGCACCCAGGCTCCGTGCTCATGCGCAGCCGCAATCGCGTCGGAGAACGGGTCGCAGGCACCCGAGTGGACGTTGCCTGCCTGGAGTACGACGATCGCCGGCTCCTGCGCCTGGCTCTCGAGCGCTGCCCGCAAGGCGTCCGGACGAAGGCGCCCCTGGTCGTCGACCGCGACCGGCTCCGGCGCCCCGAGGCCGAGGTAGCGCAGTGCCAGGTCGACGGTGTCATGCCTCTCGGCTCCGACCAGCACGCGAACCCGGGGGCCACCACCGAGCCCGCGTTCCGAGACGTCCCAGCCGACCTTGCGCAGGACCGCGTCCCGTCCGGCAGCGAGACCGGTGAAGTTCGCCATTGTCGCGCCCGTCGCGAAGCCGACGGCACAGGTGTCCTGAAGGCCCAGAAGGTCCAGCAGCCAGGCGCCGGCGATGTCCTCCACAGCGCTGTGTGCGGGGGTCAGGCGTCGGAGACCGGCGTTCTGGTCCCACGCACTGACCAGCCAGTCGACGGCCAGGCCCGCCGGATGCGTACCCCCGATGACGAAGCCGAAGAAGCGACCCGAGGGCATCGCGGTCAGGCCAGGCTCGCAGGCGTGGGCCAACATGTTGACGACCTCGTCGGGGTCCGTGCCCTGGTCCGGCAGATCTCTGCCCAGGACCTCCGTCACCTGGTCGATGGAGGCTTGCGGCGGAACCGGTCGGTCGTCGAGCGAGCCCAACCAGTCAAGGGCGTGTCGGTGGGCTCGCTCCAAGGCGGCCGATTGCAGGTCCATGGGCCGAGTCTCCGCTGAGAGGCCGAGACGCGCCAGACCTGCGATCGGAGACGCGTTCCTACTACCGCCAGCTGTCGCGACGTACCTCCAGGCCGTC
>JBFIWG010000231.1:0-5650 GCA_041606495.1 Nocardioidaceae bacterium | reverse complement strand
GGGGATGCCCGGCAGCGCCACGAAACCGAGCTCGGCCGGCGAGGCGAGCATCGGGTGCTTCGGCAGGATCCGAGCGGTGTACCCGAACGGACCGGTCTGGGCGAGGTCGATCCTGCCCTCGAACCGGTAGCGACCGTTCTCGTAGGTCGCATCGAGCGACAGCGACGTGACCCTGGTGTCGACGAGGTTGTCCTCGTGCTTGATCCGGCCGTGGACCACCTGGACGTCGACGTCCTCGGGGTCGAGCTCGCCGAGGGAGGCGTAGACCAGCACGTCCATGGTCTGACCCAGCTCGGGGGTGTCACCGACGCCGCTGGACTCGACATGGTCGACCGAGACCCGACGCCAGCCGGCGGCGACGCGCTGCTTCCATGCCGCGAGCTCGCGGGCTCCGGCGTAGTCGTCGTTCAAAGCGCGCGAGCTGGTCGCCGACGGCCGGTAGAGCGTCTCCACGTAGTCGCGGACCATCCGGGTGGCGAGCACCTTGGGCCCGAGCGACTTCAGCGTGTGCCGGACCATCTCGATCCAGCGCACGGGCACGCCGTTGGCGTCGTTGTCATAGAACCGCGGGGCGACCTCGTTCTCGATGAGGTCGTAGAGCGCGGTGGCCTCGATGTCGTCACGACGGTCGGGGTCGTCGACGCCGTCAGCGGACGGGATCGCCCAGCCGTTGTTGCCGTCGAACCACTCGTCCCACCAGCCGTCGAGAATCGACAGGTTGAGACCGCCGTTGAGCGCGGCCTTCATGCCCGACGTACCGCAGGCCTCGTAGGGGCGCAGCGGGTTGTTCAGCCAGACGTCGCAGCCGGGGTAGAGCGGCTGGGCCATGGCGATGTCGTAGTTGGGCAGGAAGACGATCCGGTGCCGGACCTCGGGGTCGTCGGCGAAGCGCACGATCTCCTGGATCAGCCGCTTGCCACCCTCGTCGGCGGGGTGCGACTTGCCGGCGATGACCAGCTGCACCGGCCGTTCGGGGTCGAGCAGGATCCGCTTGAGCCGCTCGGGGTCGCGCAGCATCAGGGTGAGCCGCTTGTAGGACGGAACGCGACGTGCGAACCCGATGGTCAGCACGTCCGGGTCGAGCGCCGAGTCGATCCAACCGAGCTCGGCGGGGGTTGCTCCCCGCTGCTTCCACGACTTGGCCAGCCGCTTGCGTGCGTCCGCGACGAGGTGCTCGCGAAGCACGCGCTTGGTCGCCCAGATCTTCTCGCCGGAGACCTTGTCGACGACGTCGAACGCCGCGTCGGGGCGCTCGACGAAGGTGTCGACACCGGACTCCTCCGCGAGCTCGAACACCTCCCGGGCCACCCAGGTCGGCGCGTGGACACCGTTGGTGATCGACGTGATCGGACGCTCGTCGGCGTCGAAGGCGGGCCAGAGCCCGCCGAACATGCCTCGGCTGACGTGGCCGTGCAGCACCGAGACACCGTTGGCGCGCTGGGCGAGGCGGAAGCCCATGACCGCCATGTTGAAGACGGTCGGGTCACCGCCCTCGTAGTCCTCGGTGCCCAGGGCCAGGATCCGCTCGACGGGGACGCCGTGGCTCGCGTTCACACCGCCGAAGTACTGCGCGATCAGGTCGCGCGGGAAGCGGTCGATGCCGGCCGGCACCGGGGTGTGCGTGGTGAAGACCGTGCCGGCGCGGGACATCTCCAGCGCCGTGTCGAAGTCGAGCTTCTCATCGCCTTCGGTGAGCTCGCGGATGCGCTCCACGCCGAGGAAGCCGGCGTGGCCCTCGTTGGTGTGGAAGACCTCGGGGTCGGTGGCGCCGGTGATCCGGCTGTAGGTGCGCAGCGCGCGGACTCCGCCGATGCCGAGCAGCATCTCCTGCCGGAGGCGGTGCTCGGTGTTGCCGCCGTACAGCCGGTCGGTGACGTCACGGACCAGCTCGTTGTTCTCCTCGACGTCGGAGTCGAGCAGCAGCAGCGGCACCCGGCCGACCTGGGCGATCCAGATGCGCGCGGTCAGCGACTCGCCGCCGGGCATGCCGATGGAGATCTTCGCCGGCGTTCCGTCGTCCTCGCGCAGCGCGGTGATCGGAAGACCGTCCGGGTCCAGCACCGGGTAACGCTCCTGCTGCCAGCCCTCGCGCGAAAGCGACTGCTGGAAGTAGCCGTGCCGGTAGAGCAGGCCGACCCCGACGATCGGGACACCGAGGTCCGAGGCCGTCTTGAGGTGGTCGCCGGCGAGGATGCCTAGACCGCCGGAGTACTGCGGCAGCACCGCGGTGATGCCGAACTCCGGCGAGAAGTAGGCGATCGACCTCGGTGCGGACTCGTCCAGGGTCTGGTACCAGCGCTCCCCGGTCAGGTACTGCTCCAGGTCGGCGTGCGCTGCCTTGAGAGCGGCGAGGAACTTCTTGTCGCCCGCCAGCTCCTGAAGCCGGGCCGGGGACACCGAGCCCAACAACCGCACAGGATCGTGCCCGCATGCCTCCCAGAGCTGCGGGTCGATCCTCGCGAACAGGTCCTGGGTCTCGGGGTGCCACGACCACCGCAGGTTGTTCACGAGATCGCTGAGTGGCTCCAGCGAGTCTGGAAGGACCGGTCGGACTGTAAATCGGCGAATTGCTCTCACCGGAAGACGGTAACCGAAAAGGAATGGATCGTTCCAACTCTCACTTGCGTGGTCCAGCCCGATCGGACAGATTGGGGGCATGGTCGGACGAATCCCCATCGCGGATGTCAGCCCCGTCGTCGATCTTGGCCGGTATCCGGCCAAGGCAGCAGTCGGTGAACCTTTCGAGGTCACCGCACTCGTCTTCAGGGAAGGACACGACGCGCTCAACGCCGACGTCGTACTGACCGACCCTGAGGGGGTGCGAAGGCCGTGGATCAGGATGACCAAGGATCCGCTGGAGCCCGATCTCTGGAGAGCCCAGGTCACGCCCGACCTACCCGGTGCCTGGACCTTCGAGATCGAGGGCTGGGGCGACCCGATCGCCACGTGGCGCCACAACGCCGAGATCAAGATCCCCGCGGAGATCGACGTCGAGCTGATGTTCGCCGAAGGTGCGCTGCTCCTGGAGCGGGTCGCAGCGCAGCTCCCCAAGAAGTCCCCGGAGCGGCGGACCATCGAGGACGCGGTCAAGGCGGTTCGTGACACCGGCCGGCCTCCTGCAGCGAGGTACGCCGCCGCCGTCTCCCCTGCCGTGGACGACGTCCTCGGCCGCCACCCGCTCCGCGACCTGGTGACCAGCGAGGGTCCCTACCAGCTGTACGTCGACCGGCCGCGCGCCCTGTTCGGGTCGTGGTATGAGTTCTTCCCGCGCTCCGAGGGCGCCTACGTCGACGCCAAGAGCGGGACGGTCGTGTCAGGGAACTTCCGGACCGCCGCCAAGCGCCTCGAGGCCGTCGCGGAGATGGGCTTCGACATCATCTACCTGCCGCCGATCCACCCCATCGGCAAGGTGAACCGCAAGGGTCCGAACAACACGCTCGTGACCGAGGAGGGCGACCCCGGCTCCCCCTGGGCCATCGGGTCCGACGAGGGCGGGCACGACGCCATCCACCCCGACCTCGGGACGTTCGACGACTTCGACGCCTTCGTGAAGCGGGCCGGCGAGCTCGGGCTGGAGGTCGCCCTCGACCTCGCGCTTCAGGCCGCGCCGGACCACCCCTGGGTGAAGAGCAATCCGGAGTGGTTCACCACTCGTGCGGACGGCACGATCGCCTACGCCGAGAACCCGCCGAAGAAGTACCAGGACATCTACCCGATCAACTTCGACAACGACCCGAAGGGGATCTACAACGAGGTGCTGCGCATCGTGCGGCACTGGATGTCGCACGGGGTCCGGGTGTTCCGCGTGGACAACCCGCACACCAAGCCGGTGGAGTTCTGGGAGTGGCTGCTGGGCGAGATCCGCAAGACCGACCCCGACGTCCTCTTCCTGTCCGAGGCGTTCACCAAGCCCGCGATGATGCGCACCCTGGCCCAGGTCGGGTTCCACCAGTCCTACACGTACTTCACCTGGCGCAACGCCAAGTGGGAGCTCGAGGAGTACCTCACCGAGCTGTCCCACGAGACCAGCCACGTGCTCCGACCCAACCTGTTCGTGAACACCCCGGACATCCTGCACGCCTACCTGCAGTACGGCGGACCGGCGGCGTTCAAGATCCGGGCCACGATCGCCGCCACCGCCTCACCGACATGGGGGGTCTACGCCGGCTTCGAGCTCTACGAGCACGTCGCGGTCAAGCCCGGCAGCGAGGAATACCTCGACTCGGAGAAGTACCAGATCCGGATCCGCGACTGGGACGCCGCGGAGGCCGAGGGGCGGACCCTGGCGCCGTACATCACCACGCTCAACCAGATCCGTCGCGAGCACCCGGCGCTGCAGCAGCTGCGCAACCTGACCGTGCACCACAGTGACGACGAGTCGATCCTGGTCTTCTCCAAGCGGGCGACCGTCGTCGACGAGCACGGGCACCCGCACGAGGACCTGCTGATCGTCGTGGTCAACGTCGACCCGCACGCGACCCGAGAGACGACCGTGCGGCTGAACATGCCGGCGATCGGGTACGACTGGCACGACTCCTTCCCGGTCCACGACGAGCTCAGCCACGAGACGTGGACCTGGGGCGAGCACAACTACGTCCGGCTCGACCCGCACCACTCCCCCGCCCACATCCTCGCCGTCCGGAGGCCCCTGCTGTGACCCCATCCGACCAGATGCCCGACACGGCTCCGGGGCTTCCCGCCAACGAACCCGACTGGTTCAAGAGGGCGGTCTTCTACGAAGTCCTGGTCCGGTCCTTCAAGGACTCGAACGGGGATGGCGTCGGCGACTTCAAGGGGCTCACCCAGAAGCTCGACTACCTGCACTGGCTGGGCGTGGACTGTCTGTGGGTCCCGCCGTTCTTCACCTCTCCACTGCGCGACGGCGGGTACGACGTCGCCGACTACATCAACATCCTCCCCGAGTGCGGGACTGTCGACGACTTCCACGAGTTCCTCGACGCATCTCACGAGCGCGGTATCCGGGTGATCATCGACTTCGTCATGAACCACACCTCGGACCAGCACCCGTGGTTCCAGGAGTCGCGGCGCAACCCCGACGGCCCCTACGGCGACTTCTACGTGTGGTCCGACACCGATGAGCTCTACGAGGACGCCCGGATCATCTTCGTCGACACCGAGCCGTCGAACTGGACCTGGGACCCGGTCCGCCAGCAGTACTTCTGGCACCGCTTCTACAGCCACCAGCCGGACCTCAACTTCGACAACCCGAAGGTCCACGAGGCCATGTTCGAGGCGCTGTCGTTCTGGCTCGACATGGGCATCGACGGGTTCCGGCTCGACGCGGTCCCCTACCTCTACGAGCGGCCGGGCACCAACGGGGAGAACCTCCCCGAGACCCACGAGGCGCTGCGCCAGGTGCGCAGCTACATCGACGAGCACAACCCCGGGCGGGTCCTGCTGGCCGAGGCCAACCAGTGGCCGTCCGACGTCGTCGACTACTTCGGCGGCAAGCGGGACCCCGACACGGGCGAGTACCTCTCCCCCGGCGACGAGTGCCACATGTGCTTCCACTTCCCGGTGATGCCGCGCATCTTCATGGCCGTGCGGCGGGAGAACCGGTTCCCGATCTCGGAGATCCTGGAACAGACGCCCGCGATCCCCGAGGGCTGCCAGTGGGGCATCTTCCTGC
>JBFIWG010000230.1:0-5656 GCA_041606495.1 Nocardioidaceae bacterium | reverse complement strand
CGGCGATCTTGTCGCGGTAGCCACCGACCACCATCACGTGGTGGTCCATCGTGGTCACCGCGCCCTGGTTGGGGTCGAGCTCGTGCAGCTTGGGGTTGCGCAGGTGGGTCCGCACCAGCTTGTCGACGTCGCCGTCCAGGGTGGCCGACAGCAGCAGACGCTGGCTGCCCTCCGGCGTCTCGCCCATCAGCTGGTCCACGATCGGGTAGAACCCGAGGTCGCACAGGTGGTCGGCCTCGTCCAGAACGGTGATCTGGATGTCATCGGTGCGGCAGCTGCCCTTGCTGATCAGGTCCTCGAGCCGGCCGGGGGTGGCCACGACGATGTCGGCGCCGTTGCGCAGCTGCTTGACCTGACGGTCGTACGGCGTACCTCCGTAGACCGTGGTCAGCTTGAGGCGGAGCGCCTCGGCGAGCGGCTCCATGGACCGGCGCACCTGGGTGGCCAGCTCACGGGTCGGCACGATGATCAGCGCGCGCGGGTGCTTGGGGCGGCTGCGCTCACCGGCCAGCTTGGCCAGGATCGGCAGCCCGAAGGCGAGGGTCTTGCCGGAGCCGGTCTGGGCGCGACCGAGCACGTCGTGCCCGGCAAGCGCGTCGGGTACGACGGCGGCCTGCACCGGCGTCGGCTTGGTGATGTCCTGGCGGGCCAGGGCGTCGACCAGCGCAGGAGCGAGGTCGAGGCTTGCGAAGGTGACCTCGTCGGAGGAGGGCAGGGCGGAGTGTGCAGCCTGAACGGCAGTCATGAAAGGTGAAGCTCCAGAATTGGTCGGGCGCGTCCTAGCCCGGATGCCACGGCGTGGTCCGGCGAGCCTGCGAGACGCAAGGCACCCGATCACTGGTCCTGCGCGGCTGGTCGTGCTGAGCTCCGCGCACCCACACCGGGCGACAAAGAAAGGCCTGCTGAGCTCCACCTACGAACGATGTCGAGGCAAACCCCGCGGCCTTGGCTGCGGTCAATGCTACCAGCGCAGGCTCACGCTTCTGACCGTCCGGAGAGCGGCAGCACGAGACGTTGGACACCATCGGCGGCGACGCGGACGGGCACTCCCCAGTCCTGCTGGTGCATGTGGCAGGCGGCTCCCTCACCACCATCGGCGTCGCAGGAGGCTGCCCTGGCGGCGATGTGCAGCACGCCGTCGCCGACGGCCGGGTCGACGGTGATGGTGCGGGTCAGTGAGGTCCCTCTGCCGTCGCCGGCCTTGATCAAGGCAGGAGGCGTCGCGCTGACCAGCAGCTGCGATGGCGGCCCGAACCGGTCGTCCACCTTCTGGCCCGGAGGTGGTTCGAAGGCGATCACGAGCTCCAGCTCGCCGCCGGCGATCTCGGTGACCGGCCGCTGCGTGGAGTGGGCGAACCCGTCCACGCGCGCAACAGAGCCGAGCGGGATCCGGGTCAGCCGATGAGCTGCTGACTCGACGACCAGCAGGTTCGGCCCCTCGACCAGAGCGCCGCTGGGTTCGGCAAGGTCGACCGCCAGGGTGGTCAGCTGACCCGAGCGAGGGTCGAAACGTCGGACCGCACCGTTGTAGGTGTCACAGACTGCGACCGAGCCGTCAGGCAACGCCGCAACGCCGAGCGGGTGCTGCAGGAGAGCCTGGTCAGCCGGCCCGTCCTGGAAGCCGAAGTCGAACAGCCCCTTGCCGACCGCCGTGTGGACCTGCCCGGCCTCGACGTACCGGAGGGATGAGGTCTCGCTATCGGCGATCCACAGCCGGCTCTCGGTCGCGGCGAACCCGGAGGTCTGCGCGAACCAGGCCTCCGCGAGGCCGCCATCGACGAGTCCCTCGTTGGTGGTTCCCGCAGCCGCGACCACCTCGCTGCTCAGGGGATCGAACGTCCAGAGCTGATGGATGCCTGCCATCGCGAGCCACACCCGCTCCTGCCACCAGGTCACGTCCCACGGGCTGGAGAGCGAGGTGGTGTCGCCACCCTGCATCCACTGCTGACCGTCACCGGCCAGGGTGCGCACGGCTCCGGTGGCCAGCTCGATCCCGCGCAGCGCATGGTTGACCGTGTCGGCCACCACGACGTCGTACCCCACCTGCGCGGCGACCTCAGGCGGAAGCAGGGTGAGGCCGTTCGGCTCGTTGAACTGCGCCTGGTCGGCCGGTCCGTCGACGAACCCCCGGTCCCCGGTCCCGATCCGGCGTACGACGGTCTCGGCGTCCGCGGCAAGCTCGACGATCGCGTGGTGTCCGGCGTCAGCAACCAGGAATCCCGCGCCAGGAAGGGCGATCGCCTTCGCAGGGAAGCGCAGGTCGCCGGACTGAACCGTCGGTGGGACGTAGGGAGAGTCGCCCGGCTGCAGCGTGCCCTTGTCCAGGTGAACGGTCCGCAGCTCCGCGAGCAGGGCGTCGAGGGCGTGCTCGTGACCCTCGCCGGCGTACTGCGCGACGACGTACCCCTCCGGGTCGATCAGCACCAGCGTCGGCCACGCCCGGGCGGTGTAGTTCTGCCAGGTGACCAGCTCCGGGTCATCGAGCACGGGGTGGGAGACCTCGTACCGGTCGACGGCTGCGGCCAGGGCGTCCGGGTCGGCCTCGTGCACGAACTTCGGCGAGTGCACGCCGATCACGACCAGCTCGCCGTCGTACTTCTGCTCCAGTGGGCGCAGCTCGTCGAGCACGTGAAGGCAGTTCACGCAGCAGAACGTCCAGAAGTCCAGGAGGACGAAGCGGCCGCGGAGGTCGGTCAGCGAAAGCGGGCCGTCGGTGTTCAGCCACCCGCGCCCACGGAGCTCGGGTGCGCGGACGCGAGGACGGTGACTCATGGCGCAAGTGTGCCCCGCCGGACAAGCAGCGCAGGTCGAGCATTTCACCCGCTGGACATGTCGCGACGCCGGGTCTGCAGGGAGCAGAGAAACGGTGACGCCCTCTTCAGCCGGTGCCGATTCGGAGGATGATGGTGACAGCCCCTGTCGCACCTCGAGCATCACCGAGGAGGCGAGTTCGATGTCCAATGAGCAGACCCGGCACTACGCAAGGGTCGGCGCGCTGGCGGTGGCGCCGGCAGCCCTGACCGTGTCGTTGGTCGCACACCCGTTCCTGGCTGGTCGCCTGCCGAACGAGGCAGCGATCGCGGAGGCGGTCGCCAGCGGCCCGTCGAGGTGGGCAGTGGTCCATCTCTCGGCGGCGGTGGCGTCGGCGCTGATCGCAATTGCGTTCCTCGCGCTGCGCAGCTACCTCCGCGAGGCCGGCGAGGACCGCTACAGCCCGCTCGGCGTACCGTTCGTCGTCCTCGGCAGCGTCCTCTTCGCGGTCCTGCCGGGCATGGAGTTCGCGCCGCTGGCCGCAGCCGAGACCGGTGCCACGAGTGCCGAGATCGCGGCCACCCAGAGTGCGATCGTGAGCTGGTTCACCGGGGTGCTGGTGGCCGGCGCTCTGTCGTTCGTGGTCGGCGTGCTGCTGTTCGGCCTCGCGATCACGCGCACCCGCATCGCGGGTGACGGGCTCACCCGCGTCGTGGTCGTGGCCCTGGTGGTGATGGCCACCGCGCGCTTCGTGCCGCTCTCACTGGCCCAGTTCTACGTCCAGGCCCTGGCTGCTCTGCTCGCGCTGTGGCCACTGGCCTACTTGCTGTGGACCCACCCGGTGCCGGCAACCGCAGCGGCTCGCAGCGACGCCATACGTCCTGCTCGCGACAGGCAGCAGAACGTATGACGTCGCGAGGCGTGGATCAGTAGACGCTGACCCCGTAGACGCTGAGCGCCTCGGTCACCGGCTGGAAGTACGTCGTGCCGCCGAACGTGCAGTTGCCACTGCCTCCGGACGTCAGACCGAGCGCCGTACTACCGGCGAACAGCGAGCCTCCACTGTCACCGCCTTCAGCGCACACGTTGGTCTTGATCAGGCCGGAGACGGTGCCCTCCGGGTAGTTGACGGTGGCGTTGAGCGCCTGGACGGTTCCGCTGTACACGCCGGTGGTGCTGCCGCTGCGCGTAACCGCCTGTCCGACGTACGCGTTGCCGGAGGTGGTGATGTCCCGGTAGGTGCCGTTGTACAGGTACACGTTCCCGGACCCGGCGGTCGTGGAGTACCTGACGATGCCGTAGTCGTTGCCCGGGAAGCTGGTGCCGGCCCGGGTGCCCATCAGCGAGGTCTGCGCCGAGTTGGAGTACCAGTTGGTGCCGAGGTTGGTGCAGTGCCCGGCGGTCAGGAAGTAGTAGGTGCTGCCGCTGCGCACGTTGAAGCCGAGGGAGCAGCGCGAGCCGCCGCCGTAGATGGCCTGTCCTCCGGAGACGGTGGGCGACAGGGTCCCCGCGACCTTCTCCACGCGTACCGCGTCACCGAACTCTGCGGTGATCCGGTCGATCCGGGCGGCTGCGCGGTCCGAGACGGTCGTGTCGAGAGTGACGACGACCTGGTTCGCGGCCGGGTCCACCGCCCACGCCGTGCCCGGGGTCGAGACCTGTGCGCGAAGCGCCTTGGTTGCGGCCGCGAGGTCGGCGCTGCTGTGGTCGACCACCTTCGTCGCCACTCCAGGGGCACCGACCTGACGTGCGGCGTCGGCGTCCGTCACGTTGACGACCATGCGGCCCCGGGCGGCGTCGTACCAGACGCCTGCGGCTCGCGCACCGAGATCGCGGGCGAGCTTGCGTGCCTCCTCCGCCCGTCGTACGTCTGCGTCGGCGCGGGCCACTTCCGCCCTGCTCTGTGGAGCCGCCGGAGCGGGGTCGGGGGTGGGCGACGCCTGGGCCGGCTGGGCGATGAGTGCGGTAAGGGCAGTGCTGAGCGCCGCGGTTGCGGTGAGAGCAGCAGATCTGCGGACAAGACCAGTGAGCACGGAATCTCCTTCCACCTGGGCGCACCCGATGCGCGCCCAGAGCTGCCCGCCGCCGACAGAGCGCCCCTCATGGGGCTCGGGAGAAAGCCGTATCTACGACAAAGCGAACAACTGTGGGGAAAGTCATATCCCGCACACTTCGGTCTAGACAAGGGTTGTTTTCCGGGACATTTCGGTGTATTTACGCGCAGGCATTGCGCGCGCCCCCCGACCCCCGCCTGGGTTCAGTTGCCTCCAGAGATGGCGGCCGTCGTGGCGGCAGCTGTCGTGGCCGCCACCAGGGTTGCCCTCGTCGCGTCCACGGACTCGCGGGCTGCCTTCGAGCTCCAGTCGCCCTCGGCGATTCGCCCGGCACGGGCCTTGAGGTCGGACTTGAGGACGCCGTGCTCCCGAGCGTCCATCACCTTGTGCACCGCCTTCAGGGCGTGCAGCAGGCTGATCAACGCTGCGGTGCGTTCGTCCGGTGGTACCCGTTGGATCAGGGCCCCCTCGATGCACGTACGCACCGCCCTCTCGTGTGCCGCGTCCCGGGACGGCCATCGATGCGTCGGGAAGAGCCCGAGAATCTGTCCCTGCTCGTGACGGAGCATCCCCCGGGTCATCAGCCGGTCGTACAGGTTGATGCGCAGGGACCAACCCAGGGGGCCGACGACGGACGACGGCTTCTTTCCGTCATGACGCTTGAGGTAGTCCAGCGCGTCATCGAGCAGAGCATCCCCGGTCGCCCTGCCGTTCCGGATAGCGAGACGACCCTTCTTGGCCGCCTGGTCGGCACCGGCGATGTCGACACGTCCACGCAGCGCCAGCTCGACCAGGTTTGCGCCGCCGAGGGCGATGTCGACGGCGTTCGGGGCGATGATGAGCTTGCCGGT
>JBFIWG010000229.1:0-5682 GCA_041606495.1 Nocardioidaceae bacterium | reverse complement strand
GTCGTCGATGATCCCGACCGGGGAGACCTTCACGGTCCGCCTCCCGTCGCGACCGCCGATGCGGATCTCGCGCAAGGCGGTGTTGTCGGTCGTGTCGGACTCAACAAGCTGGCCGTGCGGGTTGCCCTCGACGGCGATGTAGTAGACGCCGTTCGGCACCTTCTTGAGGTTGAACGACTGCCCAGCGCGGTACTGGTGGTAGGTGTCACCGGAACCCACGTCGAGCACCTCACGAACCGCCAGCGAGGAGTAGTCGCCGCACGCGGTCGCCAGGTCGGTGCCGTAGGGACGCCAGTTGGCGTTCGGGATCGTGTAGTCCACGGCGTCGGTGTTGGCCAGGCAGAAGGCCTCCTTGCGGCTGCGGGCGACGTGCGTGAGGTCGGTGTTGACCAGTCGGTACCGGGCGAAGTCGCGGAAGTGCCAGTGGTGGTGGCTGTCCCTGGCGTCCCACTCCATCACGCCGACCTGGCTGTAGCCGGTCTGCTCGCCGTCAGCGTCGTAGAAGTACTGGTAGGCGTCCATCAGGTCCTCACCGTCGCGGCGGAAGCCGTCCACGACGAGCGGGCTGTCACCGGCGTTCCAGACGGTCGCCGAGAACTGCAGGAAGTTGCCGTTCTCCGAGACCTGGATGTCGGAGGCAGGCAGGGAGCGCAGGTTCGGCACCGGGCCGCTGGGACGCTGGGTTGCCGGGCCGGTGGGCCTGGTCAGGCCCTCCTGGGAGACGGCTCGATGGGCCTGGCGGTAGTGACCGTGGTACTCGTCGCCGTCCACGACCCTCAGCACCATCCGACCGGCTGCGTCCTCATCGGGGATGCCGAACATCGCCCGGTAGCGCGGCGCGATCGAGACGTCGACGGTGTACCGTCCCTTCGCGAGCTTCTGGCCCCGGTTGAACACCGGGACGTGGACCGCCCAGCCGTCGGGGATGCCCATTACGGAGCCGACCGTGAACGGGTGCCACGGACAGCCCCAGGGGTACGTCGAGCGCGGCGCCCCATCCGGACGGATCCGCTCGCCCTGCCCGTTGACGCAGATGGCGGGTCGGCGAAGCAGCACGGTCTCGCCGGCCCGGTTCTTGATGTCCACGGTCAGGAAGCCGGGCAGTCCCCGGAACGAGCGCATGGTCCCGGCCGGAAGCTCGACGGTGTCGGTGCCGTTGCGCCACTCCGTGATGATCGGCTCGTCGTAGGACGCTCGGCTCGACCACAGCTCGAAGGGCGCGCTGCCGGTCGAGAGCCGAAGGCCCAGCTCGACGTAGGTGCGCCGACCCCAGCTCGGCGCGTCCATCTGCTTGGGGACGTGCAGCGCGAGGCCGGAGTCGATGCCGGTCACGGGGGCCGACGAGGTGGGCGCAGCGGTCGGCTGCGCCGAGGCGCCCAGGACGGGCAGGATGCCCGCAAGCCCGGCGCAGGCGGCGACGAGCGCCGCGCTGAGGGTGGTTCTTCTCATTGAGTGTGCTTCCCCCGTGGGTGATGTGAGTGATGGTGAATGTAGGACGCCTTAGTGTGGCGTCAGGTTGCACGCACGGCGACCTATTTCCGGCAAAGACCGATGCGGCGTGTCATAGGGCCAGAAGTGGCCCCTCCCAGCGACGGCGCAGCCAGCGGTCGTGGCTGGCCACGACCACGGTCCCCCTGGAACCTCGGAGCGCGTCCTCGAGCTCCTCGGCGAGGGTCAGCGAGATGTGGTTCGTCGGCTCGTCGAGCAGCAGAAGGTCCGGCTGACGCGCCACCAGGACCGCAAGCGCCAGCCGGCGCTGCTGGCCGACGCTGAGCACCCCGACAGGCCGGGAGAGCTCGCGCGCGTGCAGCAGGCCCAGGTCGTCGAGCCTGACCTCGGTCCCGGCAGCGGCTTCGAACACCTGGCGTGGGGTCCGCGCCGCGTCTCGGAAGGTCACCTCCTGGGGCAGGAAGCCGGTACGACGGGCGCCGACCAGCACGGTGCCGCTCGACGGGGACAGCTCCCCGGCCAGCACCTTGAGCAGGGTCGACTTCCCGGATCCGTTCGCACCGGTGATCAGCACCCGACTGCCGGTCGCGACGTCGAGGCGGGGCACGTGGACGCGCCGGCCGACGACGAGGTCGCGCACCGACACGGTCAGGGCGCCGGTGGGTCGACCCGAGGCCAGGTTGCCGCGGAAGCTGAGCTGTCTCGGGGGCTTCGGAACAGGGGAGCGTTCCAGCTCCTCGATCCGGCGCTCGGCGTCGCGGACGCGCCTGCTGACGGTGCGCGCGACGTTCTGGCCCTTCTTGTAGTAGAGGAACTTGTCGTTGTCACGCGGCGGCCGGTTGTGCCCGACCTGGCGGGCGGCCGTCGCGGCAGTGGCGCGCAGCGCGTCCAGCTCCTCCCGGTGGTCCAGGAACGCCTGCTCCCACCGTCGACGGGCACGCTTCTTCTCCACGAGGTAGGCCGAGTAACCGCCGGTGAACCGGTTCCCGCCCTGACCGTCGACACCGAGATGAGCCGGGTCGAGGTCCTGGATCGTCGTACACACGCTCTCCAGGAAGGTCCGGTCGTGACTGGCCACCACGGCGATCCCCGGCAACGACACCAGGAACTGCTCGAGGAAGGTCACCGCGTCGTCGTCGAGGTGGTTCGTGGGCTCGTCCAGCACGACGCACGACGGCCGGCGCGTGATCAGCGCGGCCAGCGCGAGCCTGGTCCGTTCACCACCGGACATGGAGGCGACCAGACGTTCCCGGTGCAGCTGCCCGATGCCGAGGTGGGCGGCCGCCAGTCGGGCGCGACGGTCGGCGTCCCACGGGTCGTGCAGCTCGGCCCAGGCGAGCAGCTCGACGTACTCGTCGTGGGTCGACTCGTCGACCAGTGAGCACGCGAGAACCTCCAGCCTCCGAACCGCTGCGTGCAAGGGTGCGAGCGCCTCGTCGAGGACGTCGCCGACCGTGGCGCGGGCCGGAAAGGTGGGCTCCTGCCCGAGGTGAGCGAGGTCGGCCGGCCGCGTGATCGAGCCGTGGTCGGGATCCTCGACGCCCGCGAGCAGCCGCATCAGCGTGGACTTCCCGACACCGTTCTCGCCGACCACACCCAGTGGCTGTCCTGGGTTGGCCACGAGGTCGACGCCGTCGAGGACCACGCGTTCGCCGTAGGTCTTGGTGAGGCCGCGGGCGACCAGTGGGGCAAGGGTTGAGGACAGGGTCTGAGACATCGGCGCACCGTTCCATGGGGCGGGGGAGGCACTCGCCGGGCAGGCATCGCCTCGGGCGCGAGTGGGGGCGGGGTCTCAGTTCTTCATCGCGGGACGAGTATCGCGACGGCAGTGTGAGCCCCGCAACGGATTATCTGCGCCGGACCCCTGCCGAGAGGGGCGAGACTGTGCCTGTGACGCATGACCCGACGCCGGCCGGCGCGCTGCCCGCCACCACCGCTGGACGGCACGCCTCGGACGGGCCTGACTTGCGCACCGACCGGCTGCTCCTGCGCCGCTGGCGGGAGTCAGATCTCGAGCCGTTCGCGGCCCTCAACGCCGACCCGGAGGTCATGGAGCACTTCCCGGCTCCGCTGACGCGGGAACAGTCCGACGCGATGGTCGAGCGCATCGAGCGTTCCTTCGAGGAGCGCGGTTTCGGTCTTTGGGCCACGGAGGTCGTAGGCACCGGCGAGCTGATCGGCTTCGTCGGGCTCGCCGCCCCGTCGTTCCACTCGGACTGGATGGTCGGGCGGCCCGAGCCCGTCGTCGAGGCGGGTTGGCGGCTCAAGCGGACGGCCTGGGGACAGGGGTTCGCGACGGAGGCAGCCCGGGCTGCGGTCGGCTTCGGCTTCGAGGTGCTCGGCCTGCAGGAGATCGTCTCCTTCACCGTCGTGGAGAACGTCCGGTCGCAGGCGGTGATGCGGCGGCTCGGGATGCGTTTCCTGGCTCGCTACGACCACCCGATATCCGGCGGACCGTCGTTGCCGTCGGTGGCTTTCCACCTCCCTGGCGCGATTTAGCCCGGTTCGGAGCAGGCCGTACCCTGGTAGACGCGATGAACGACACCGTCCCGACGCAGGGCCGCGCCCCTGCCACCGTCTACCTCGACCACGCCGCCTCCACTCCGATCTTCCCTGAGGCGGCCGCTGCGATGACGGCACAGATGACGAGGGTCGGCAACCCGTCCTCGCTGCACGCCTCCGGGCGCTCTGCGCGCCGAGCCGTCGAGGAGTCCCGCGAGACCATCGCGCGTGCGCTGAACGCACGGCCCGGCGAGGTGGTGTTCACCTCGGGGGGGACCGAGTCCGACAACCTCGCTGTCAAGGGCCTGTACTGGTCGCGGCGCAACGCCGACGCCCGTCGTACCCGCATCCTGTCCACGGCCGTCGAGCACCACGCCGTCCTCGACCCGCTGCACTGGCTCGCGGACCAGGGCGCCGACGTGGAGCTGCTGCCCGTCGACCGGTGCGGTCGGCTCAAGGTGGACGCGCTCCGGGAGGCCGTCGAGCGTGATCCGGCCTCCGTGGCCCTGGTGTCGATGATGTGGGCCAACAACGAGGTCGGCACCGTCCAGCCTGTCGCCGACGTGGTCGAGATCGCGCACGCTCATGGCATCCCGGTGCACACCGATGCGGTCCAGGCGGTCGGCCAGGTGCCGGTCGACTTCGCCGCCAGCGGCGTGGACGCGATGACCCTGACCGCGCACAAGGTGGGCGGACCGTACGGTGTCGGCGCGCTCGTCGTACGCCGAGAGCTCGAGCTCACCCCGCTGCTGCACGGTGGCGGCCAGGAGCGCGACGTTCGTTCGGGCACCATCGACGCGCCCGCGATCGTCGGCTTCGCCGCGGCCGTCGACCTGGCGGTGAGCCGGCAGCCGGAGCACGCCGCTCGCATCGGTGCGCTGCGCGACGACCTGCTCCGCCGGGTGCGGGAACAGGTTCCGGACGCCGTGGTCAACGGCGACCGGAACTGCGCGGTGACCAACCGCCTTCCCGGCAACGCCCACATCCAGTTCCATGGCTGCGAGGGCGACTCGCTGCTGATGCTGCTCGACGCCCGCGGCATCGAGTGCTCGACGGGGTCGGCGTGCTCGGCCGGCGTACCCCAGCCCTCGCACGTCCTGCTCGCGATGGGCGCCGACGACGTTGCCGCCCGCAGCGCCCTCCGGTTCTCGCTCGGGCACACCACGACGGCCGCCGACATCGATGCCCTCGTCGACGCGATCGGCCCCGTCGTGGAGCGCGCGCGTGCCGCCGGGATCGCGTCCGGCTTCGGCGCCAAGAAGCTGGCGGTCTGACCCATGCGTGTACTCGCCGCCATGTCCGGCGGGGTCGACTCCGCCGTCGCTGCCGCCCGGGCTGCCGAGATGGGTCACGAGGTGACCGGCATCCATCTCGCGCTGTCGCGGAACCCGAAGTCCTACCGGACCGGAGCCCGCGGCTGCTGCACGATCGAGGACTCCAACGACGCACGACGGGCAGCCGACGTGATCGGGATCCCCTTCTACGTCTGGGACATGAGCGACCGCTTCCACGAGGACGTGGTCGAGGACTTCATGAGCGAGTACGCCGCCGGGCGGACTCCTAACCCGTGCCTGCGCTGCAACGAGAAGATCAAGTTCGCCGCCGTCCTCGACCGGGCCCTCGGCCTCGGCTTCGACGCCGTCGCCACCGGCCACTACGCCCAGCTGCGCACCGGCGACGACGGGCTCATCGAGATGCACCGCGCCGTCGACCACGGCAAGGACCAGTCCT
>JBFIWG010000228.1:0-5715 GCA_041606495.1 Nocardioidaceae bacterium | reverse complement strand
TAGATCGCGAGCCACAGCAGCACGGTCCAGCCCAGCCCGCGACGGTCCTTGGGAATGACCACCGGCACCAGGGCACCTTGGTCACCGCCACGGAGCAGTCGGGCGATGTCACCCCAGGAGGCCAGAGACTCCTTGATGTACGACGTGCGGTGTCCACGGCCCACCATCGGCTCGCTCATGCGTCGTCCTCCTCGGCTGCGGTGCCCTCGGCCTGGTCGTCGTTGACGGAGCGGCGGATCTCCTCGAGCCGGTCCGCTCCGGGAACCGCATCGGCGGCCTCAGGGGCCGCGGCGTGGACCACTGGCCGGTCAGGCTCGAGCAGCTCTGCGATCTCGGCCTCGCGTGACGCGACCCGTTCGGCGATCTCCCCCTGACGTCCGCGGATCAGCTCCATGTCCTCGGCGCTGAACAGCTGGGCGTCGGCGCTGCCGATGATCTGCCGGGCGACGTGCAGGAAGTCGACACCCTCGGAGCTCTCGCTACCGATCTGCACGATCTGCGGAAGGCTGCCCGCCACCGACTCGAGCTTGGTGAGCAGGTCCTGCTCGAACCGGTAGTCCAGGATCTCCGGGGCCTCCGCGGCGCTCATCGCACGGATGTCGAGCGCCTGCGCCTCGAGGAGCGCGGCGTTGGCGTTGGCAGTGCTCTCCGCCTCGACGAAGCGCTGCCGGGCCAGGGCACGGGCGCGGTTGGTCTCGCGCTCCAGGGCAGTGTCCATCTGCGCCTGGTACTGCGCGATGTCGGCCTGGATGGACGACAGCGTCTCGTGGAGCGAGGCCAGGTCCTTGTTCAGGTCACCCTCGTTCTGCTCCTTGCGCAGCTGCAGCTCGTACTCGTAGGTGTACGCCTCCTTGGCCACCCGGACCACCTCGGGAGCCGCGAGGTCCATCCGGTACTCCTGGCTGGAGGGCTCGGCGTGCGTGATGTTCGCGTTCGTCAGCTCGACGGCGGGCTGGAACTGCTGGTTGAGCTGGTCGAGAAGTCGGGTCGTGCTCTCCCCCACCAGGTCGTAGATCCCCGAGGCTTCCTGCTCGTAGATCAGGCTCCGTGTGGTCTCCGAGATCGCGTTGTTCAGCTTGTCCTGGAAGCCCTGGACCGCTCCGAGCACGAAGATGAACTCGCGTGGGTTCACGATCCGGAACTGCAGGAAGAGGTCGACCGAAGCTTTCACGCCGCTCTTCGTGGGGGCCTCGTGGATCGGGGCGTTGAACGGGTACTCGCGCGTCGTGTTGACGATGTAGGAGACCCGCTTCCACGGGTTGAACAAGGTCACCCGTCCGGGCCCGACCTCGGCCTCGACCTTCCCGAAGCGGCTGATCAGGGCCTGGCAGCCGTCCGGCACCATCACCCTGCCTTGGCGCCACCACCCGAACGCGGCAAGAGCAATCAGGATCAGCCAGTAGTGGAAGCCGAAGAGGATCGAGCCGAGATCGCCGAACGGCAGCGTCATCACCGAACCGACCACCCCGAGGACGGCCAGAAGCGCGACCGGGAGCATTGCCCGCAGCCGCCGACCGCTCGGCATCACCATCGGCGTGATCACGTGCACCGGACCGTTGGGCCCCTGCTCGAACGCGCTGCGGTTGAGGACCTCACCCGCGTTGTTGACCGAGCTCGCCTGGGCCACAATCCGGGTGCCGGTCGAGGCGCCCTGCTCCCGCGCAGCGAGGAAGTCGCCAGGGTCCAGGCCGAATCCTTCGGCGCTCCGGCCCAGCACCCCGCCCGCCACTGCGCGTGGGTCCTGGCCGCTCGCGATCTCTGATGCTGCTGTTCGCACGGACTCTCGTAGAGACACGTGTGCACCCGCTCCCCGTCGGTTGACTGGCTGTGGCCAGGTCGCACTGGCGGCCGACCTCTGCCCCCGCATCCTGGCAGATGTTCCCGCCTCGGGGCGCGAGTCACGCGAACCGGCGCGGCGCGGGCTTCCCTTGCACAGCAGGCCTGTTGTCAGTTGCGGGTTGTACGGTCGGCGCGTCAGTCGTGCCGAGCAGCAGGAGGTTTCACCGTGGCGGGGGCAGAGATCGGATCCGCGTTCATTCCAGTGAGCGACCCGGAGAGGGCGGCGGAGTGGTACGAACGAGTGCTGGGGCTCAGCATCCGCGAGATCTCCCCGTGGGCCGCCCAGCTGCAGGGGTCAGACCCGGACCGGACCAGCCTCACCCTGATGGGCCCTCGAAGCGAGGTCGCGGCGAAGCCGGGGCTTGCCTTCGCGACCTGCAACTTCGTCGTGGACGACCTGCGGGCGACCCGAAGGAGGCTGGAGGGGGCCGACCACTCCCCCTCACCCGTCGACGGGTCCGCGGACGTCTGCCTCTTCTTCACCATGAGCGACCCGGACGGCAACGTGCTGCTGATCGTGGATCGTTGAGCCGGCCGGGCGCGACCTGGTTCTCGGGCTACTCGGCCCGAGGGCTTCTCTTGTAGGCGCTGACCGTCGGGTCACCTGCTATCCAGAACCTCCACGGCACGTCATGGGCGAGGCTGACTCCCACTCGATTCCCAGCGGCTACCTGAGACGGCTCCACCGGGGCTCCCGGTCGCAGCTTCAACGTCTCGCTCTGCAGCAGGTCCACGCCGTTGTGCTCCCGGTTGAGCCCCAGCGCCTGGCCCAGGCACCCCGGCCCCCGGGCGAGGGAGCGATCCTTCACGCGCTCGCCCCGGCGCTTGCGCGCGACGTCGGCTCCCTCGACCACGCGACCGGCTCTGAGCAGTACGGCGGACGCGTGCCCGTTCGTGCCGGTGACGACGTTGCAGCACCAGTGCATGCCGTAGGACAGGTAGGTGTACAGGTGACCGGCCTTGCCGAACATCACGACGTTGCGTGGCGTCGGTCCTCGGTAGGCGTGGCTCGCGGGGTCGTCCTCGCCCATGTACGCCTCGACCTCGGTGAGCACGACCGTCACCGTGCCCTCATCGGTGGTGTGGCTCAGCGTCCAGCCGAGCAGGTTCGGGGCCAGCTCGGCGGCCGGCTGCGACAGGAGCTCCCGCATCACGCGTCCTCGACCACGCTGCGGCTGCTCAGCCGAGCCATGCGCGGTGGTCAGCCACGGCCTTCCGAAGCTCGCCGAGCTGCTCGGTCACCCGGTCCAGGGCCGTGCCACCGCGACCGGAGCGCGAGCTGATCGAGCCCTCCACGGTGAGCACGTCGCGCACGCCGGGCGTCAGGTGCTCGTTGATCTCGGCGAACTGGGCATCAGTGAGCTCGTCGAGCTCAATGCCGAGCTCCTCGCACCGTCGTACGCAGGCGCCCGCCACCTCGTGGGCGACCCGGAAGGGCACGCCTTCGCGCACCAGCCACTCGGCGATGTCGGTGGCCAGCGAGAACCCCTGCGGGGCAAGGCTCGCCATCCGCTCGGTCTGGAACCGGAGCGTCGCGACCATCCCGGTGAATGCCGGCAGGAGCACCTCCAGCGTGTCCACCGAGTCGAAGACCGGCTCCTTGTCCTCCTGCAGATCACGGTTGTAGGCCAGGGGAAGGGCCTTCAGCGTGGCGAGCAGGCCGGACAGATTCCCGATGACGCGCCCGGCCTTCCCGCGCGCGAGCTCGGCGATGTCGGGGTTCTTCTTCTGCGGCATGATGCTCGAGCCGGTGGAGTAGGAGTCGTCCAGCTCCACGAAACCGAACTCCTTGGTGGCCCACAGGATCACCTCCTCTGCCTGCCGCGAGACGTCGACACCGATTATCGCCAGGACGAAGGCCAGCTCCGCGACGAAGTCACGGGCCGCCGTACCGTCGATGGAGTTCGGGCTCGAGTCGGTGAAGCCGAGCTCACGAGCCACCTGCTGAGGGTCGAGACCCAGCGAGGATCCCGCGAGTGCACCCGAGCCGTACGGCGAGTCGACGGCGACCCGCGCATCCCAGTCCCGGATCCGGGACACGTCACGGACGAGCGGCCAGGCGTGGGCCATCAGGTGGTGGGACAGCAGAACCGGCTGGGCGTGCTGCAGATGGGTGCGACCGGGCATGGCGGCGCCGAGGTGCTGCTCCGCCTGTCCGGCAAGCGCCTCGACCAGGTCGAGCACCTGGCCGGCCACCAGTCGTGCGTGCTCGCGCAGGAACACCTTGAACAGCGTTGCGATCTGGTCGTTGCGGGAACGTCCGGCCCGCAGCCGGCCACCGAGCTCGGGGCCGACCTCCTCCAGAAGCAACCGCTCCAAGGCTCCGTGCACGTCCTCGTCGGAGTCAGCAGGCTGCACCTCGCCGGAGGCGACCTTGGCGTCGAGCCGGTCGATTCCGTCCAGCAGCCCCTGCAGCTCGCCGTCGTCGAGCAACCCCGCGCCATGGAGCACCCGGGCGTGGGCGCGCGAGCCGGCCAGGTCGTACGGCGCCAGCCGCCAGTCGAAGTGCGTCGACTTCGACAGCGCAGCCAGCGCGTCCGACGGCCCGCCCGCGAAGCGACCACCCCACAACGCCCCGGTGTTGGTGGCCATCAGTCGGTGCCGCTCTCGATGGCCGCGGCGTCCAGCGCCTCGTCGTCGAGCTCCGCGGCCGTCGGGTTCTTGGTGATCCGGTCGGCACCGCCCGGCTCGAGCGCACCGAGCAGGTTGCCGTGCTCCACGAGGACGTGGCCCTGGTCGTCCGGCTGGGTGGCGTAGAGCTCCAGCTTGGACCGGGAGTCGGCGATGTCGAGGTTGCGCATGGTGAGCTGGCCGATGCGGTCGGTGGGACCGAACGCAGCGTTGTCCGTGCGCTCCATCGAGAGCTTGTCGGGGTGGTAGGACAGCGCCGGGCCGTCGGTGCGCAGGATGGTGTAGTCCTCCCCGCGCCGGAGCCGCAGGGTCACCTCGCCGGTGACCAGTGAGGCCACCCAGCGCTGGATCGCCTCGCGCAGCATCAGCGCCTGCGGGTCCAGCCAGCGGCCTTCGTAGAGCAGCCGGCCGAGGCGACGACCCTCCTGGTGGTAGGTCGCGATGGTGTCCTCGTTGTGGACGGCGTTGAGCAGCCGCTCGTAGGCGATCCACAGCAGCCCCATGGCCGGCGCCTCGTAGATGCCGCGCGACTTGGCCTCGATGATGCGGTTCTCGATCTGGTCCGACATGCCCAGCCCGTGCCGACCGCCGATCGCGTTGGCCTCGTGGACCAGGCCGACCGGGTCGTTGGTGAAGTCCTTGCCGTTGATGGCGACAGGACGCCCGGCCTGGAAGCGCACGGTCACGTCCTCGTCCTCGATGACCACGCTCGAGTCCCAGAACTTCACACCCATGATCGGCTCGACCGCCTCGAGGGACACGTCGAGGTGCTCCAGCGTCTTCGCCTCGTGCGTTGCACCCCAGATGTTGGCGTCGGTGGAGTACGCCTTCTCCTCGCTGTCCCGGTAGGGCAGGTGCCGCTCGGTGAGCCACTGGCTCATCTCGGTGCGGCCGCCCAGCTCACGCACGAAGTCGGCGTCGAGCCACGGCTTGTAGATGCGGAGGTCCGGGTTGGCGAGCAGTCCGTAGCGGTAGAACCGCTCGATGTCGTTGCCCTTGAACGTCGACCCGTCACCCCAGATGTCGACGCCGTCCTCGTGCATGGCGCGCACCAGCATGGTGCCGGTGACCGCACGGCCGATCGGGGTGGTGTTGAAGTACGCGCGGCCGCCGGAGCGGACGTGGAAGGCACCGCAGGCCAGCGCGGCGAGCCCCTCCTCGACCAGCTGGGTCTTGCAGTCGAGGTGGCGGGCGATCTCGGCGCCGTACTCCTTGGCGCGGCCGGGGACGCCGGCGATGTCGGGC
>JBFIWG010000227.1:0-5739 GCA_041606495.1 Nocardioidaceae bacterium | reverse complement strand
GGGCGGAACGCTCGCCGTTGAGGTAGACCAGCACGCTCCTGGGAAGGGGGACCTCGATCAGATCGTCGCCGACCGCGCCCAGGTCGGAGATCGGCACGGCGTGGCTCACATGCACCTCACCGGCGTTGAACGCCGCGGTGCGCGACGACGCCTCGGGAAGGTAGCGAACCTCGAGGCCGGCGAGCCGCGGTTCACCGGCCCAGTAGTCCTGGTGAGGTGTGAGGCTGGCGCCCTGGACCCCGTCGGTCCCGGTCAGCTCGAACGGGCCCGTGCCCGCTCCTCGCGGGTCCACCTGGCCGTCGAACGCAGCCGACGCCAGGATCGGCAGGTTGGGCGAGGAGAGCCGCTGGGGCAGAGCAGTGTCGGCGACGCTCGTGCGGATTCGGACGGTGTCCGCGTCCACGGGTACGACGTCGAGCTTCACGTTGCTCAGCTCGGAGGGCACAGGTGACGCCGAGGCCGCGGCGGAGAGCGACTCCCGCACGCCCTGAGCGGTGAGGCGAGTGCCGTCGTGGAAGCGGACGTCCCGGCGGAGCTCGAACTCCCAGACCCGCTTGCCCACCCTGGTCCAGTCGGTTGCCAGCGCAGGCGCCGGGGCGCCTGACTCGTCGAGCTGGGTCAGCGACTCGGTCACGCCGAGCCGGGACAGGATGGTGCCGTCGTCGCCATAGGGGGCGTAGTCCTGGGCCGGAGGCCAGGGCAGTGCGACCCGGAGCACTTCAGCGCTGTCCGCGGTGCTACCGGTGCTCGCCGAGAAGCAGCTCGAAGCGGCTCCGGTGATCAGCATGGCCAGCAGGACCCGGACCCCGGTACGTCGCAGGGGACGGTGGTTCACGTTCTCTCCTTGGTTGGGTGATGACATCGGTGGGCTCAGACAGGCGTTGGCGTGACGGCCACCAGCGACCGTCGTACGACGAGGGCGGTCACCGTCCCGCTGAGGGCGGCGAAGCCGACGAGGACCAGCCAGGGCAGGCCGGGGTCAGCGGCCACCGCGGTGGTGTCGAAGGCCCTCCCGACGACGGTGCTGCTCACAAGCACGGCAGCCCCACCCGCGGTGGACACGAGACCGTAGTGGGTTCCCAGCATCCGCTCCCCCGCCAGACGCGCGACAACGGTCCGGGACACCGGCAGCAGCAGCATCTGTCCGAGGGTGAGCAGCAGCACGAACGCGCACACCGCGGCGAGCACCAGCACGCCGGACTCCGACCGCACCGCCAGCGCCGGCACCCCCGCTCCCAGAGCCAGGAGACCGAAGCCGAGCGCGAAGACCTGGTCGGTCCGCAGCCGGCGCTCCGCCCACGAGGTGACCCGGAGCTGGCCCAGGACCACGAGCAGTGCTGAGGCGGTGAAGAGCCATCCGGTCCACCGGTCGCTACCGAGGCTGCGTTCGAGCTGCAGCGGCAGGGCCAGGTACAGCTGGTTGTAGACGGCGAGGTAGCCGGCGAAGCCGATCGCGAACAGCAGGAAGCGTCGGTTGGTCAGCACCTCGCGCCACTCCGGGCGCGACATCGCGCTGGTGCTGGCGTGGTGCGGCAGCAGGCGCCAGTGCAGAGCGAAGGCTGCGGCGAAGACGGCGACCGCCACCAGGCAGGAGAGCCGGAACCCGGCGACCACGAGAAGGGAACCGATCGCCGGCCCGAGCAAGGTGCCGATCTGGCTGCACACCGAGTAGAGGGCGAACACCTCGGTCCTGGTCGGACCTCCCAGGTCGGCAGAAGCCTCGGCCTCGCGGGCCACCAGCGCCTCGACCGCGGGGGTGAAGAGAGCACCCGCGACGCCCAGCGCCACCACGGCCACGACGATCGTCCACGGCTGGGTGGCCCAGCCCAAGGCGGCGAAGGAGACGACGCGCAGTGCGATGCCGGCCAGCACGGCCCGCCTGGCTCCGAACCGGTCGGCGATCGCACCGCCGACGACGAAGAGGCCCTGCTGACTGACCATCCTCAGCCCGATCACCGCACCGACCCAGCCGGCTGCCAGCTTCAGGTCGGAGGTGAGGTGGACGGCCAGGAATGGCAGCACCATGTAGAAGCCGACGTTGAAGACGAGCAGGGTCAGCACGAGGAGCCGCAGCCGTGGCGAGACGGCGACGAACAGGCTCATCGCCTGCGGGGTCCATCTCGCTCGGGCTGCGGTGGTGTCAGCGACCGGCATCGGTCGCGACGTCGTCGCGTCGCGCGACGAGCACCGAGTTGACCACGTCGTGGTGCGGGTGAAGCTCGACCAGCATAGTGAGGCCGGAGACGCCGTACACCGAGGCCGGCGGGTACAGCAGCTCGCGCAGCCCCACCGCCGACCGCACGAGCAGGTGCGTCCCGGGGCGCATGGATCGGGCGACCCGCGACAGCGCCGCACGCTTCTCCAGGCCGTCGCTGCCGACCAGGGCGGCGAAGACCACGACGTCGAACCCGGACAGGTCGAGGTCGTCCTCCAGCACGTCGGCCCGGACGCTGCTGGCCCGAGGCAGGTTCAGGGCATCCACGAGCGCCGCTCCCCGCGAGAGGCACTCGTCGTCACGGTCCACCAGCTGCACCTCCAGGTCGTGGTCGTGGGCCATCACCACGCCGGTCAACGGCAGCGGACCGGAGCCCAGCATCGCGACCGACCGCGGAACCACCCCGACGCCGGCCAGTGCCGCGAGCTCCAGCGCGACCAGGTCGCGGTAGTTCTTGGTGTACGGGAACGCCAGCAGCTCCTGCCACGGGTCCGACGACTCGGCGATCCTCAGCGACCAGGCCATCTCGAGCTCGGACTCCCCCGCAGCGCAGAGCCGGCGGATCGTGTCCACGCGAGGGCCGAGGATTCGCAGCACCTCCTCGGCCTGCGAGGGGCGGATGCCGCCGGTGAGGGAGACCAGCTCGGAGAACAGGTCGTCGACGGCAGGACCGGGTCGGAGGTCGGTGGACTCGAGGCGTACGGCGACCGCGTGCACGCGCTCGGCGAGATCGATGGCTGAGGACATGCGCCAGAGGGTAGATGACAATGATTTTCATTGTCTAATTTGGGTGACATGCCCGGAAGTCGGTCAGCTACGGGAGCAGTCCGCGCAGCAGTGCGGCCTGACCTGCGTGCTGCAGGTCGTCGCTGATGACGCTCACCAGCCGCACAGCGCGAGTCACGGGCGGGTCCCACCGCTCGTCGATGACCTCCTCGAGGTCAGCGACGGTCAGCGTCTCGACGTACGCCTGGGTCCTTTGATGGGTGGCGTCGTAGTAGCCGAGGAGCAGGTCGGCGTCCAGGCGGACTGCCGCAACGTCGTCGGATCCGTGCCCGAACCCCGTGTCGCCATCAGGGAACGGAAGCCCGCAGCGACCGGCCCAGCCCTCATCAACCCAGACCTGACCGGTGCCGGCGACTCCGGCCATGTGGTCGTCCTGGATCCGGGTGAGGTGCCAGACCAGCCAGGCGATGCTGTTCGACCGTCCGTCGATGCGGTGCGACAGCGCCTCTTCGTCCAGGCCCTCGACGCAGGCGTGCACGGACTGGCCGACCCTGTCGAAGGCGTCCGCGAGCAATGACCGGTGATCCATCCGAGGCTCCCGACTGTGGTGATTTCGTGTGCCCTGTCTAGCCCTACCCGAGTCGACGCGCCAGGCATCGGCCGCACGCCTCGTGCAGGTTCGTCGGCATAGTCGGAACCTGGGGTCAGTTCTTTACCGAATACTCGGGTGCCCGAACCGGACAGAGGTGGTGCAGAGCGGGTGAATCGGGGGTTACGGTTCGGCAACAAGCCGGGTGAGGGTGGGGGATCCGATGCCGCAGACCGATGTTTCTCCGCTGGACGTCAGCCAGAGCGCCGACCAGTCGTCAGGGGTGCTGACCAGCAACCTGGGGGCGATCCGACTGGTCAGCGCAACGGGACCGCTCTCGGCGTGCCTCCCAATGCTCCGTTCGCAGGTCCTCGCCGCGCTTGCCGACCACCCGCGCGGCATCATCTGCGACGTCACGGGCTCCGAGGAGTACCTCGACGCACAGGAGCTGTGGCAGATCGCCGATCTCGCGGGCGACGCGCGGGTATGGCCGAGTACGCCGGTGGTCGCCGTGTGCACCGAGGCGCAGCGCGAGATGTTCCGTCGCTTCGGCGTCCCCCTGCGGCCCGAGGCCAACCGGGGCGCTGCACTGCGACGAGTAGCCACCGAGTCCCGGGCTGCGCGCGTCGTGCGCACCAGACTGCAACCACACCCGCAGTCCTGCCGCAACGCACGGGACTTCCTCGACTGCACCTGGCGGGAGTGGAACGTCTCGTTCCCCGTTGACGACGGGAAGCTGGTGGTCAACGAGCTGATGCGGCGGATCCTGGCTCACGCCCGGTCACCGATCCGGTTGAGCCTGGCCGCCGACGGCCAGACCCCTTGGTTGATGGTGCGCGAGCTGCGGCCGGAGTCCGAGAGCCGGACACGGCCGTTCGCGTGCCCCCCCGAGTCGGCTGAGCGGCCCTCGCTCATGGTCGAGATGCTTTGCAGCGCATGGGGGTCGCTGCCGACGTACGACGGCAGCCAGGCCTACTGGGCGGCCCTGGCGCGTTGAGCTCCTGCGCGTCGTGCACCCCGACGGACGCGCAGGTAGTCGGCGACGACGTACTCACCCAGACGTCCCACGTCCGGGGTGAAGACGCGGCCCCCTGCCCGGCGTGCGACGGCGTCCACGAACCTCGCGAGACCGGGGTCGTCGCCGAGCATGAAGACGTTCAGAGTCGCGCCGTACCGGGTCAGCTCGTCGACCTGCGAGACCGTCGCCCGCAGCGTCTCAGTGGTCGTCGGCCAGCGGAAGTAGGGTGTCCCGTCCTCGAGTAGGTGCGCCGTCGGCTCCCCGTCGGTGACGACGAGAACCACCGGCTCGGCATCCGGGTGCCGGCGAAGGTGACGCGCCGCGATCATCAGTGCGTGCTGGAGATTCGTCCCCTGCACCACTCCGGCTCGACGTCGGCGAGCTGCACCGGGGACAGCCGCCGGGCAGCGAGGTTGAACCCGATCACCTCGAGGGCATCCTGGCGGAACCTCGTCGCCACTAGGTGTGAGAGCGCCAGCGCCGTCTGCTTCATCGGGCCCCAGCGGCCCTCGTGCACCATCGAGTACGACAGGTCCACGCACAGCGCGACGGCCGCGCTGGTGCGCCGTTGTGTCTCGACCACCTCGAAGTCGTCCACCAGCAGCCGGCCCGGCACCTGGCCTCCACGGCGCAGGGCGTTCGAGACGGTGCGAACCGCGTCTATCGGCAGCTCGTCGCCGAACACCCAGGACCGGGTCAGCCCGGTCGGCTCGTCGGCCGAGCCGGTGCGGTGGTCCTCGTGGTCGCCGGTGCCGGTCGCGTCGAGCTGGGCGAAGACCCGGCGCAGCGCGGTCTCGCCGAGTCGCCGGACCGCCCGGGGGGTCAGCCGCAGTCCGTCCTCGTCGCGCGTGAGGTACCCCTGTCGCTCCAGCTCCCGCTCGAGCTCGCGCAGCGCCTCCACGTCCACCGCTGCCGACGTACCCAGTCGCCGTTCGAGCGTCTCGACGTCCACGTCGTCGAGGGAGGCACCCGGGTACGCCTGACCGAGCTGCTGCTCCAGTGCCTGGAGGTCAGCGAGCTCGGCGACCGCCTCGACGGCTTCGCTGTAGCCCAAAGACTCGCCGCCGGGCCGCATGGACACCGGTTCGCGTCCCATGCCCGGCCTGAGGGCGCGCAGGTTGTCCGAGAGCTGCGCCATCTGCGAGGCCAGGTCAGGGTCGGAGAGCGCTTCGCTCATCAGCTGCGCCAGCT
>JBFIWG010000226.1:0-5766 GCA_041606495.1 Nocardioidaceae bacterium | reverse complement strand
CGCGGGCCGCCCGTCGGCGGCATCCGATCGATGACGGCGATCGTGCGCCGCCACCGGTTGCTCGTGTCCTCCGTCACGTCGAACTCCCCGCGTCGCGGTCCAGACCCATCCACGCTAACCAGCGGGGCAGGCGACGTCTGCCAAACAGCACGACACACACCCCGGGTCCGTCAAGGGTGGGCTCCCCGCAATTCTTTGGAGGCCTTCAACTGGGAAGCCGGGCCGAGCTGGACCTCATGTCTGGGGCGAGACCGCTCGCTTGTGGTTCCTGACAGCGGCAGATCCGTGCGTTGCTGTCTCATGCCCGGATGGCCTGGATGAACCCGATACGCCTCAGGTCTGAGGCCGGGATTGCTGTCATTGCGTACCTGGCTGCGTCGAGGATCCGGATGTCGGCGCCATAGGCGCGAACGTGGTGGGACGCCACGGGAGGTCGCACGAGGCGGGGGACGGCCGATCAGCGATCGCTGGGCCGACAACTGAGCGATCGCAGATCGAGGTACCGCGCACACCGGTGACGTACCGTGGCAGGAATGACGTTGAACCACGTACGACGAGGTGAAGGCAGCCCTCTGCTGCTCGTGCACGGTCTGGGCGCTGGGTGGAGGTCCTGGTCGCCGGTGCTCGACGAGCTCGGCGAGCAACGCGAGGTCATTGCCGTCGACCTACCAGGGTTCGGCGTAACGCCGCCGCTGGTCGGCGAGGTCTCGATCGCCAGCCTGACCGATGCGCTCGCTGACTTCATCGACGAGAAGGGCCTGGTCGGGGTCTCGACCGTCGGCCAGTCGATGGGTGGTCGCATCGTGCTCGAGCTCGCGCGGCGAGGAGTCGGCGGTGACACGGTGGCGTTGGACCCGGGCGGCTTCTGGAGCGACCGCGAGCTCGCCGTCTTCGGCGCGACGCTGCGGCCGTCGGTCGCGCTGGTCCGTGGCCTGCGTGGCGTGCTGCCGTCGTTGCTCGGCAGCCCTGTCGGAAGGACTCTCCTGCTGGCTCAGCTGTCCGCTCGTCCTTGGGCGCTCTCGCGCGAGACGGTGCTCCCAGACGTGCGGGGGTTGGCGGACTCCCCGTCGACCGGCGCCGCTCTGGACGCCCTGACCAAGGGGCCCAAGCAACAGGGGGCCCCGGCTGGCACCGCGCCCGGCCGGGTCACGATCGGCTGGGGTCGTCGTGACCTGGTGACCGTGCCCAGACAGGCCGCCCGCGCAACGGAGTTATTCCCTGACGCGGTCCTGCACTGGTTCGAGCGGTGTGGGCACTTCCCGCAGTGGGACGCACCCCGCGAGGCAACCCAGCTGATCCTCGACCGCACCGCCTGAACTGGGAGGACGAGCCGGCCCTGAGCAGCCAGCGAGTGTTCTGGTGCTGACCGCCTGGTCACCTTGCACGAAGGGTGCTCGGCCCCGTGCGCTGGGCGACGACCATCCCAGCACGAGCGAACCCACGACGCGCCAGCGGACCACCCTGTCTCACCCCACCGTCCCGCCCACGGGGTATGACTACCTTCGACGCCGTGGACTCGCACGCGTCGTACCCACCGATCAAGCCGCTACGGTCCCGGTGTCCGCGCCCAGCGTCGTGATCATGCCCTCGGTGAGCACGACCTGCCGTCGCCAGTCGCGTCGAGACCGTGAACGTTCGCCCGCAGTGCGGCAGATCCGGAGGTTCGGCGCCGAGCGGCTGCACGCGCGTTGAGCGGAGACAGCGTCTCGTTAGGGTGACGTCATGCGCATCGTGTTCTTGGGGGACAGCCACCTTGCGCGGGTTCGGCGAGACCTCCCTTTGGTTGGCCCTGACATCTGCAACGCGGCAGAGGGCGGCGCGTCCACGCTGGATCTGTTGGCTCAGACGACCAGAGCGGCCGTCGAGAAATGCGACCTAGTCGTCCTGTCGGTTGGCACCAACGACGCCGCACCGTGGAAGCAAGTCCCTCTGAGGGTCTTCGCGCGAGCCATGCTCCAGTGCAGGGAATCCGTGCCCGCTCGCCGATGGATCTACGTCACTCCGCCAGGCGTTGATGAGTCTCGCTTGACAGGCTCCGGCGATCGAACGAACGCGATCCTCAACGAGTACCGGGACGTCGCAGTCTCCGTCTGCAACGATGCGGGTGCACAAGTCGTACGCGCAGAGCGCATCATCAGGTCACTCGGGGCCGGTGCCTTTGTCAGCGATGGCCTTCACTTGAGTGGACTCGCTTACAAGGTGGTCTTACCCGCGATCGCTGAAGCCGTTCAAGCCACCGAATGAGGCGATCGCAGACTCCGAC
Organism: Nocardioidaceae bacterium; assembly: GCA_041606495.1. Lineage (GTDB taxonomy): Bacteria > Actinomycetota > Actinomycetes > Propionibacteriales > Nocardioidaceae > Nocardioides_C. The sequence continues at coordinate 3,503 of JBFIWG010000226.1, read as the reverse complement.
ATTCGACCGGATCTCGGCATGAGAGTGCGTTTGGACCAGGGCTCGAACGGACCCGAGTAATGGAAACACCCAGTCAGACCAGTCCGATGAACGTCCTCGCCACCACGCCGAGACCGACGAGGCAGACACCCACCGCAGCGCCGTACGCAAGGAACGTCCGCAAGGACCCACCGAGCTTGCCGCGCTTCATGGCCAGCAGTTCCAGCCTCCCGACCAGGTTGTGGGCGAACAACCCGACCACGGCGAGCGTTGCGGCCATACCGATCCCGAAGACGACGACCAGCACCAGCCCGAACCAGGCACGACCGACGGCCACGGCGCCCAGGAGGAGAAGCAACGCAGTAGGGCTGGGAACGAGACCCCCGACCAGCCCCATCGCCCAGAGGCCCCAGCGACCAGGCTTCGAACGGCTCTCAGGGGCTGTCTCCCCCGACGCCTCGAGCACTGCTGTCGGCGCAGCCCCGCCCGAAGACTGCGGCGCAGCCCCGTGCCCGTGCCCATGACCGTGCCCGTGCCCGTGTCCATGCCCATGACCGTGCCCATGACCGTGCCCGTGACCAGTCCCCTTCAGCGCGGTCCGCAACAGCGAGAGACCGAGCGTCAGGATCAGCAGCCCGGTCACCAGCGTCAGCCAGGGGTAGAGCCGCGCCGGCACGAACTGGGTGCTCAACGTGACCAGCAGCCCGAGCGCCAGGACCGAGCCGGTGTGCGCGATCGTCACCGTCGCTCCGATCGAGGCGGCCGACCGCCAGGAGGCGTCGTCGCGCTGCGTCAGGTAGAAGGCCATGACTGTCTTGCCGTGACCGGGCGCCATCGCGTGGGTCGCACCGAGCACCAGGGCGAAGACCACCGCGAGTACGGCAGCGAGCATCCCTGACTCGTTGACCAGGTCGCTGGTGCGCGACGCGAGCCAGCTCGCCTCAGCAGCGTCACCCGAGATCGCATCCGAGCCCGGCAGCGCGCCCGCCGGTCCCCCCGGCGAGACCGTCAACGACGCCGAGCTGACGTCCAGGGGTGAAGCCAGCAGATCTTCCGGATAGCTGGTCAGCCGGTCACTGACGCTCTCCCCCGGTACGTCGGACGCGGCGATCGTGGCCCGGTCGCCGACGGCGGTCATCTCGCGCCAACCGACCTGACCGGCCGCAGCGGTGTCGACCACCGTCACGGACGTTGCCCCGGAGCCGAGCTCCAGCGAACCCGTCAGCAGGCAGCTGATCCGGGTGACCGGAAGCCCACCCTCCCCGGACTCGACGGTCGCACGCGCCCGGTCGACGACGAGCGCCACTCGACCGTCGGCGACCTCGACGCGAAGTCCGCCGGCCGCCGCGTCGCACCGATCTGCGGCCAGTGCTTCCAGATCGTCAATCCGCTTGCCCAGCTGGGCGGTCGGGATCTCGGCCAGGTCGAGGACATGGTCGATCGTGATCGTGGAGGGCGCGACCAGGACACCGGTGTAGCGGTTGACGGTGAAGTTCCCCAGGGGATGGGCCGAGGCTGGCGACATCGGCAGCAGCATGACCCCGACGACCAGCGTCACCAGAGTCGCCAAGCGGCGCAGGATGATGGTCATGCCCGGTCTCCTAGGTCTGCCAGGACCGCGCGTGCGCGATCGGCCTGCCACGGCGACAACCCGCCGTCGAGCGCAAGACCCTGCTCGATGTGAGCACGCGCCGCGCGCCTCATGCCGAGGTCGGCCTCGATGATTCCGCGATGGATCCAGAAGCGCGCGTCGGGTGTGCCCAGCTCGGTCGCCGACCGGGCCAGCTCGAGGGCCTCTCGTGAGCGCCCGTTCGTGTACAGCGCCCAGGCGTACGCGTTGGCCACGTGGACGCTCTGACGCTTCTGCCACTCGCTGCGCGCGCCGGCCAGTGCGGCCTCGGACGAGCCGTGGTCGGCCTCGAACAGGGCGGACTCCATGTCCGTGCTGACGCCACTCTCCGCGAGCAGCTGGTTGCTGGCCTCGACGACCGCGTACTGCTGCTCGGCCAAGTCGGCCTGGCCGAGGTGCTCGTAGAGCTCACCGAGCTCGGTGAGGTACTCCGGCAGAGGCAGCAGGTTCACGACCTCGGTCCATCGATCGACGGCGGCGTCGAGATCTCCGCGGGCGACGGCCAGCCGTGCCTGGCCCGCCAGCGCCGGCACGTGGTCGGGGCTCTGGGTCAGCACGGCCTTCAGGTGCTCGGCCGACTCAGCAAGCAGTCCCCGGCGCCGTTCGAGGTCGGCGAGCAGGGTGAGCAGGAACGTCCGGTCCTCCAGGGTGGCGGTCGCAGCGGCCTGCTCGAGGATCCCTGAGGCTCGCGCGAGGTCCCCTCGGAGCTCGTACGCGTAGGAGTAGCGCGCCGCGACGGGCACGCCGGGCTGGCGGCGGTCAGCGACGCGAAGAGCCTGCAGCTGCTCGTCGTACCACCCGAGCTCGGTCAGCGCATCCACGCGGATCGCGAGCGCGCCCGGCTGGAAGGCGTCGACGGCCAAGGCACGGTCTGCGTAGTCCAGGGCGGCGGTGAAGTCGTGCTCGGCCGCGGAGAGGGCTGCGGAGGCTGCGAGAGCGATCGCGTTCTCCTCGGGCCTGAGCTCGAGCGACCTGGCGATGGCCGAGTCCGCCTTGGCGTAGTAGCTGGGGTCGGCCGTGACGCGCGCCTGCTCGACGTACGCCAGACCGAGCGTGGCCCAGCTGCGGTCGTCGGCCGGAAGTCGTTGCAGTCGTGACTGGAGGCCGGCGACGGTCGAGGTGAGGTCCCGGGCTCCGAGGGTCGCGAAGTCGGCCGCGTCGGCGATCGCCACCGACGGTGTCGATCCCGGGTCGTCGCTGTCGCGGACCAGCCCGATGCCACCGGACACAGCGAGCACGATCGCGATCCCGATGACGAAGATGACTCTGGACATGCTGTTCCTCCGTGTCACCCCGGCCGCACGCACGAGGCGTGCGACCGAGGTGCTCTCAGGGACGGTCAGGAGACGTCGGTGTCGCTGTCGTGGCGACGGTTACGACGGCTCATGCCGACGAGGCCGAACCCCATGGCCGCGAAGCCGATGACGGCCGCGGACACCGGCGCCGTACGGGCCAGCACGCCGTCCGTGGACGCGTTCTGAGCCCCACCGCGAGCGAAGTCGTGCGGCTCGGTGTCACTACCGGACGCCGGGAGCGCCAGGTACGGGAACGTGTCACCGAAGGCGACGTCGTTGGTGTCGACGCCGTCACCGAGTTCGGTCTTGTTTCCGCGAAGCTCGCCCTCGACCACACGCAGCGAGATGTCGATGACGTCGTCGGCCAGGCGGCGACCGTTCGGGTAGCCCTGGTTGTCACCGGCGATCACACCCAGCCGGTCCGGCTTGGCGGTGACCGGAGTGGTCATGTTCAACCGCAGCTGCTCGCTGGGCCGGACACCCTTCGGCTGGTTCAGGCCATCGACACCGGTGAGGAACACCGAGACCAGGTCGTCACGCGGCTCGGCGGGAGCCTTGATGCCGTAGATCGCCTCGATCAGCTTGGGCAGCTCAGGTTT
>JBFIWG010000225.1:0-5771 GCA_041606495.1 Nocardioidaceae bacterium | reverse complement strand
GAGGAACGTAAGAAACGACGACCGGCGCACCCAGCGAGCTGCCACGGGGTCCGGCATGCGGAAAACTCGGTATTGCCCAATCTAGGTCTGTGAGCACAATTACCGCGTGCGGCGCGAGGCGCTGGTTGGGCTGATGGCGGCGTCGTGCGCCAGTGCGTTGGCCGCCGCCAGCGTTCTCGGCACCGCTCGCCAGCCCACCCCCGTCTCGATCGAGCGCGGCCTGCCGGCATGGTTGCTCGCCCTCGGCCTGGTGGCGCTGGCGACGATCGTGGTATCGGCCTGGTTCGCGGCGGGGACGCACCCGAGCAGCACGGTCGGCTTGGCGGTCGCGTGCTCCGGCTTGGTGATCCCGCTGCTGGCCGGCTGGTCGGGCTTGCCCAACGGCGCCCGTGCGGCCGCAGTGGCGGCCTCGCCACTGACCGTCGCCGGCGCGGGCCACGTCGCGTTGCGCTGGGCGGACCCTCGGCACCGTCGGTGGGCGCTCGTCGGCGTGTACGTCCTGGCCGGCGGCGCGGTGCTCGTACACGCCGGCGGCTACGACCCCCTCACCGACCCCGGCTGCCTGCGGGTGTGTGCCGACGTGGATCCAGTAGCCGGGAGCCTGCTCGATACTCGCACGGCCATCGTCACCGCGGCCCTGATCACCGTTGTGGCCGCGCTCGTCGCCGCGGGGGCCGTCTGGTCGGTGAGGCCGCCGCGCAGCCTCGGCACGGGGACGCTCGCCGCGCTCGGTCTCCTGGCAGTCTCGCAGGTGATGCGGGTGGAATCCTTCGCCGACCACACGATCTCCGCGGAGCGGGTGGTGCTGCTCCCGTGGATGGCGGCGACGTTGCTCGGCGCCACTGCGCTGCACGAGCTGGCCAGCGCCCGCCGATCTCGCTGGGCCCTGAACCGGTTGGTGGCCCAGCTCGCCGACCCCGAGCGTGCGTGGGCGAACGCTGGTGGAGCGGTCCGCGCCGTGCACTTCGCCGTTCCCGGGGAAGGCCGGTGGGTCGACGGCTCGGGTCGCGACGTCCCGACCACCGAGAGCACGGCCGCGGTCGTGCTGTCGGACGCTCATGGGCCCGCAGTCCGGCTGACGCTCGGGCGCGGCCGAACCGCTGGGGATGTGCTGGCCGTGCTCACCCCCGCCGGCAGCCTGGCGCTGACGAATGCGCAACTGGCGGCAGCGGCACGGGCCCGGGTTGCCGACGTGCGGGCGTCGCATCGGCGAGTGGTTGCCGCGTCGGATGGCGAGCGGTTGCGCATCGAACGCGACCTTCACGACGGTGCCCAGCAACGCCTCGTGAGCGCCATGTTCCACCTGAGCGTCGCCCGCAGCCGGGCCGGCGCCGAGGCCGATGCACTGGACTCGGCCGAGGCGTCGGTGCGGACGGTCCTGGCCCAGCTGCGGACCATGTCCCACGGTATCTTCCCCAGCGTCCTCGCCAGCGAGGGGCTCGAGGCCGCGCTCGAAGAGCTGTCGGTGTCGTCCGACGTGCCGATCGCCCTGGAGGTCAGCGGCGTGGACGGCCTCGACGCCGAAACCGCGATGGCCGCCTATGCCGCAGTGCGGTCTGCAGTCGACCACGCCACGATCTCGGACGGCCCGGCGGCGGTGTCGCTCGTGCGACACGATGCGCTGCTGATCGTACGGATCGAGACCGATGGACCCGGCCCGTCGCCAGCCGCCCTGATCGAGGTGGCCGACCGGGTCAGCGCCCTCGGCGGCCGCCTGGCCACGAGCTCGAACGTCGGGCGTACCGAGCTCACGGCGGAGCTCCCGTGCGGGTAGTCGTGGCCGACGACGTCATGCTCATCCGATCCGGTCTCGCGCGCCTGCTCTCGGACGCCGGCATCGAGGTGGTGGGTGAAGCGTCCGACGCCGACGGCCTGCTGCGCATCGTCGCCAGCGAGCATCCCGATGCTGCCATCGTGGACATCCGGATGCCGCCGACCCACACCGATGAAGGCCTGGTGGCCGCCCATCGCATCCGCGACCAGGCGCCGGGGACGGTCGTTCTCCTGCTGAGCCAGTACCTCGACCCCCGCTATGCCGAGCGCCTCCTCACCGACCAGCCCGCCGGGCTCGGCTACCTGCTGAAGGAGCGCGTGTCCGACATCGCAGTGCTGGTTGACGCGCTGCAACGGCTCGAGGAGGGGGAGTGTGTGATCGATCCCACCATCGTGTCGCAGCTCATGCGCCGCCGCCGGCCCGACTCAGCGCTCAACCGGCTCACCGATCGGCAGCGAGAGGTTCTCACCCACATGGCCGAGGGTCGGTCCAACGCCGGGATCGCCCGACAGCTCGTCATCAGCGAGCGCACGGTCGAAGCCGCCTGTGCCCAGATCTTCCAGAAGCTCGACCTCGAGCCCTCCCCGGACCTGAACCGGCGGGTGCTCGCGGTCGTGGCGCTGCTCCGCAGCTGAGGGCGGTGCAGCGACCTGGTCAGCTGGCGCGCTGCCAGTCGACCCCTGCGTCGTCGGTGAGGGTGTCGGTCACCGGGTCGTAGACGAGGTTGAAGCCGACGCGCACCCCAGGGATCGGGTTGCCGCCCGGGAGACAGATGAGCGTGCCCGTGATGCTCACTTCACTGTCGAACGCGATCGCGGGGCCGACGAGCTTGGCCGGCGGACCCCCGCACACGCCCGAGGTGAAGTCGTCACGGAGGAACGCCGAATAGAAGGGGTTCCCGGACCCCTTGAGCTGCAGAGTCTGGTTGCTGCCGTCGACATCCACAGAAGTCCAGGTCCCGGCGAGGGCCCCTGGCGCCGCGGAGGCCGGTTGAGCGAGGAAGCCTGCGCTGAAGGCGAGCGTGCTGACGGCGATTGCCAGGATCACGGCACGGCGCCACTTGCCGACACGCACTCCGCCCAGCTCGGCCTCGAGGTGGGAGTCGGTCCCGTTCATGCGTCCTCCTTCACGAGCGCAAACACAGAGCACCCGGTCACGACCGGTCGAGGCCCGCGTCGCAACCTCGAATCAGCCCGACACGTCCTCCCCACCTGGGAACAAGTAGTTCGTTCCCTGACGAACAGTAGACGCTTACTCGAATGGTTTGTCAACGAACTATCCTCGCCGAGTATGGCTGACCGCTCCGGCGCGGAGACTGACTACGCCGACCACGCCGCCCGAGCTTGGGCCGAGCTTCGCCGTGACGCCGACCTGTCGACCCTGGAGATCACGACGAGACTCCGCCGGATCGTCGGCGAGCTCGATCGCCGCCTTGCTCACGTGATCGACGGCACCCCATTGACCACCTACGGCGACTACCAGGTTCTCTCCGTCTTGCGAAGGAATCCCCAGCCGATGCAGCCCTCGGAGCTCGCCGACCTCCTCCAGGTGACCCGGTCGGGAACGACTGGACGACTCCACCGTCTCGAGGAGTCCAACCTCATCAGGCGCCGATCCGACCCCGACGATGCACGCCAGGCTCTGATCTCGCTGACTCCGAAGGGGATCCGCCTCGTCGACCGGCTCTTCGCTGCCGGCCAGCGGACCCAGGCCGAAGCCCTCGCCGTCCTCCAGAAGGACGAACAGAAGACACTGGCCACGCTGCTACGGAGGATCCTGGTTGGCCTCCAGGACACGCCAGGGACGCCTCGCCGCAGCTGACAGAGCTGCGTGACCGTGCTCAGTTGCGAGCGTCGGTCTGGTCGAACGCGTCGGCGGGGACGGTCGCTCCGGTTGCTTCGGTCACGCCGGGCCAGTCGGCGGTGACGCGGTCTGCCCACTCGGCCCATCGGAGCAGCGCCCGGTTGCGCTCGGCGAAGTACCGGTTGGCGAGGGCGATGACCGGGAGTCGCTCGGGGAAGGGGCCACCGGTCTCGGCGTACTCCCGGGAGCGTGCCTCGCTCGTGGCCAGCTCGGCCTCCGCGTGCGCGCGGATGGCGGCCAGGTTCGAGCGCAGGCCGTCGAGGGACCCGTGGTCGGCGAAGGCCACCTTCAACAGCGCTTCGTGCTCGATGTTGGGCGGATCACCGGGCTCGGCCAGCCACGTTGCCAGGGCTCGGCGGCCCTCGTCGGTGATCGAGTACACCGTGCTCGCCCGCTTGCCGGTGAACTGCTTCTCGGCCGAGGCCAGGCCCCGCTTCACGAGACGCTTGGGCTCTTCGTAGATCACGCTGGCGGCTCGGGGCCACATCGCGCCGATGCTGCGCTCCATCTGTTGGGCGAGCTCGTAGGTCGTCCAGGGTTTGACGGCGAGCAGCGAGAGGATCGCGAACGAGGTGGTGGTGGGCTGCGACACCCCATTGACTTTACTCCGGAACGGAGTAAAGATCAGCACCAAGCTACTCCGATCAGGAGTATGTCGCTAGGAGGCTGCGATGCCGGAGCTCTCGACCATCTCACCCATCTCCCACATCTCCTTCTCCGTTCGAGATGCAGACAAGACGGCGGCGTGGTATCAGGACGTCTTCGGTTTCGAACGCATCGATGCCATACAGTCCGACACCTGGCGATCGGTCCTGGTGCTGCTCCCACCCAACATCGCCATCGAGTTCCAACAGCACGACGGCAACCGAGGCGAGGAGTTCGACCCCACCCGCACGGGGTTCGACCACATGGGCTGGCGGGTGGACAGCCTCGGGCAGCTGCGGCAGTGGCAGGACCGTCTCGAGGCGTTGGGTGTCGAGCACACACCGATCGTCGAGCACGACTACGGCAACGGACCGATGCACATCCTGACCTTCAAGGACCCCGACCGGATCCAGTTCGAGTTCTTCTACTGGGCCGATCACCCGTAGCGGCCGGCGCCACCGGCGCTGGTCAGCGGAAGTCTGCGAAGCGGGGCGCTCCGTCCTCGAGGGGAACGCGAGCGGTACTCGCAGCGAAGCTGAGCGCGTGGTACCAGCCGGCGAGGAGGGGCAGGTCGAGCAGCTGTTCGGTCGACAAGAACGACGCGAGCTCGCTCCAGGTCGCGTCGGTCACATCGGCGTGGTCGTGGAGCTCGTCGACCGCACGGAGCAGGACGGCTTCGTCGGGGGACCAGCACTCGTCGTCGGGGGAGCCGTGGGTGATCGATCGCTGCTGTTCGGGCGTGAGGCCGACCCGATCGGCGAAGAAGGCGAGGTGGACGCCCCACTCGTACTCGCAGCCGCAGCGGGCGGTCACCCGGTCGATCACCAGCTCCCGCTGTCTCATCGAGAGCGACAATCGCTTCGACAGCTCGTAGCTGCCCCATCCGCCCATCGCCTGCGCCATCGGCAGGTTGCGGACGAAGGTGCGGAACAGCCCGATCGGCGGTACGCCGGCCGGCATCATGGTCTCCAGCTGGGCAGCCACGTCTGCTTCGTAGGGAGGTTCGAGGGGTGCGATGCGCGTCATTGTCCTGACCTCGTCACTGAACTATGTTTCGGTTATCGAAACGCCTTATCATGATCGTACGATTTCGAAATTCGAAACACAAGGGATCTCTCGTTGAGCTCTGCTCGAACACCGCGCCCGGGTCGGCCGGTCCGGGGGTCGACCACGGGTCGACCGCTGATGGCGGCCCTCGACCTCCTCGGACGCCGCTGGTCCCTTCGCCTGCTCTGGGAACTGCGAGACGGTCCGATCGGCGCGCGCGCCCTGCTCGAGCGCTGCGACGGGCTGTCCTCCAGCGTCCTCTACGACCGGCTGCGCGAGCTGACCGCCGGACACCTGGTGAACCGGGACCCGGAGGGCCGCTACCAGCTCACTGAGCTCGGTGCAGAGCTGCGCGCGGCACTCGCGCCGCTGGACTCCTGGGCCAAGCGGTGGGATAAGGCGCACCGCGCCTGACGGGCCGCATCGGTACACGAAGTTCCAT
>JBFIWG010000224.1:0-5845 GCA_041606495.1 Nocardioidaceae bacterium | reverse complement strand
CCTCCTCGGCCGCCGCCAGCACGTCGGCCGGGAACTCCGGCGTGACGTCCAGCTCCGACTGGATCGCCCTGATGCCGCGACGCAGTGTCTCCCCGTCTGCGCGGTGGACCCGAACGATTCGTCTCGGCACGAGCAATCCCTCCCGGAACTGGTAGCGGGTGTTTCCCAGCATAGGGTGGCCCGGTGCTCATCCTCCTACCACCGTCTGAGGGTAAGACCGTGCCCAACCGCGGCAAGGCCATGCAGCCGGACGACCTCAGCTTCCCCTCCCTGCACGAACCCCGCGCGGAGGTCCTGGCCGCCCTCGTCGACCTGTGTACGACGGACAGCCCGGCCGGCCTGGAGAAGGCGGCCGACGTCCTGAAGGTCGGCAAGACGCTCACCGCCGAGGTCGAGCGCAACGCCCACCTCCTGACCGTCCCCTCGGCCCGGGCCGACAAGGTGTACTCCGGCGTGCTCTACGAGGCGCTCGACCTCGCCTCCCTGGAGGGGGCCGCTCGACGTCGCGCCACCAGCTGGGTCGCGATCGCCTCCGGCCTGTTCGGCCTGGTCCGTCCCGCCGACCGCATCCCCGCCTACCGGCTCTCCGGCGATGTGACCCTCCCGGGCATCGGCACCGTGTCGACGTTCTGGGCGCGACGGCTCGACGCCGCGGTGAACGAGGCGGCCGGTCGGGGCCTGGTCGTCGACCTGCGCTCGTCGACGTACACATCGTTCTGGCGCCCGGACCCGGGCACCGCCGGCCGCGTCGTCACCATGCGGGTGCTGCACGAGGTCGGCGGTCAGCGCAAGGTGGTCTCGCACTTCAACAAGGCGACCAAGGGGCGCATCGTGCGCAGCCTGCTCGAGGATGGCGGAGCCCCGAAGACCCCGGAGGCATTCGCGGAGCAGCTGACCGGTCTCGGCTGGATCGTCGAGCTCGGCAGCGCCGGTAGGTACGGCACCCAGGTCGACGTGGTCGTCACCGAGCTGTGAGCCGTTCGGCCGTCAGCGTCCGATGAAGGCGGACTCGAGGGGACGCGCATTGAACAGGCGCAGCGACGCGCTGCCGTCCTCGAACCAGGAAACGACGGTGACCGAGGCCGGGGCCATCTCCATCCGGTAGACCGCCTCCAGCGGCGCGCCGAGAGCCATCCTCACCATCAGCTTGATGGGGGTCACGTGGGTCACCGCGAGCACGGACTTGCCGGGGTAGGCCGCCAGGAGACGGTCGCGGGCCCGTCGTACCCGTAGGTCCATGTCCTTGAACGAGTCACCGTCACCGCCGGGCGCGATGTCCATCGAACCGAGCCAGGCGTCGAGGTCGTCGGGGTACTTCTGCTGCACCTCGTGGAAGGTGAGGCCGTCCCACGTCCCGAAGGCCGCCTCCGCGAGACCGTCCTCGGTGGTGAACTCGTGCCCCAGCCGCTCGACGATGATTTCCGCGGTCTCCCGGGTCCTGCGCAGGGGTGAGCTGACCACGGCGTCGATCTCGTCGGCCAGGGGCGCCAGCCAGTCGGCGACCGCCCGGACCTGGGCGCGGCCGTCGGCATTCAGGCCCGGGTCCGCTCCCCCACGCCCGCTGAACTTCTTGTCCGTGGTGTGGTCGGTGGCGCCGTGCCGGACCAGGATCAGAGTCGTCGGGACGCCGAGGTCCTTGCTCCAGCCGAGCCGCTTCGTGGGCTCGGCTGGTTCCTCGATGGGCGCCTCGGACACCCGCGTCTTCCGGGTCGGCTTGCCGGCGGCGGCGTCGAGCGCCTCGTACAGGATCCGGTCGGCGTGCTTGTTCTGCTCTCGCGGGATCCACGTGTAGGTGGTGCCGGAGGGGGCCAGCCGGTTGGCGGCCATGGCCAACGGCTTCATGTCGGGGTGCTTGACCTTCCACCGGCCCGACATCTGCTCGACCACGAGCTTGGAGTCCATCCGGACCTCGAGCTCGGCCTGAGGGGTGTGCTCGTTGAAGAGCTCCAACCCGGCGATCAGGCCGCGGTACTCCGCCACGTTGTTGGTGGCGATCCCGATGCACTCGGCGCGCTCGGCGATCACCTCGCCACTGACGGCGTCCATCAGCACCGCGCCGTAGGCCGCCTCGCCGGGGTTGCCTCGCGAGCCTCCATCGGCCTCGATGACCACGGAGGTGTGCTGCAGGGTCATCAGATGCCGGACTCCGAGGTTCTGACGAGGATGCGGTTGCACTCCTCGCACCGCAGCACCTCGTCGGAAGGAGACTTGGCGATCACGCCCAGGTCCGCGGCGTTTACCTCGAGGCTGCAGCCTCCGCAGCGCCTCGCCCGGAGCGCGGCGGCGCCGACGCCGCCCTTCTGCTCGCGGAGCTTGGTGTAAAGGGCCATCAGGTCCTCCGGCATCCCGGAGGCGGTGGTCTTGCGTTCCTCGGTCGCCCGCGCCAGCTGCTCGTTCACCTGGGCCGCGCTGGCGTCCCGGTCCCGGGTGACCTCTTCGATCCGGGCGTCGGTCTCAGCGAGCTGCTTGGTCAGGGTGTCGAGCTCGCTCTGGGCGTTCTCCAGCTGCTCCATCACCTCGAGCTCGGTGTCCTCGAGCTCACTGATGCGACGCTCCAGCGAGACCAGCTCGTGCTGCATGCGCTCGAGGTCCTTGGGATTGCTGATCAGTCCCTGCGCCATCCGGTCCTGGTCGCGCTTGCGGCGTGCCTTGACCTGCTCGACGTCGGCGTCGGCCCGCTTCTGAGCGCGGGTCAGGTCGTCGACCGAGATCTGCACGTCCCGGAGCCGGTCGTTGATCTCGGTGCGCGACGTCGCGAGCGCTCGGAGCTCGGCGGTCTGGGGCATCGTCGCCAACCGGTGACGGAGCTGGTCCAACGTCGAGTCGAGCTCTTGGACGTCCAGCAGCTTCAGCTGGGCGAAGGGATCGGCTTTCACTCGGCTCCTCTAGAGGCGGAAGGTCCACGGGTCGGTGCACAGGGTGCTCACACGGGTGTCCACCGTATCCCCTCGCTCGCCAAGGCTCTGCACCAATCTCCCCGAGACCACGGGCAACCAGGTCCACTCCGCGGCCCAGTGCGCGACGTCCACCAGCGCAGGCCCCCCGTGCTCGAGGAACTCGCCGGCGCGGTGGTGTCTCAGGTCCGAGGTGACGTAGACGTCGGCGCCGGTCTCGAGAACAGTCTCGAGCAGGAAATCACCTGCCCCGCTGGTCACCGCGACCGTCTCGATCATCCGGTCCGGATCGCCGGCGACCCGGACGCCGTGCGCGGTGTGGGGCAGGGCGTCCCCGACCCGGGCCGCGAAGTCGGCGAGGCTGATGGGCTCGAGCAGCCGGCCGATCCGGCCACTGCCCCGCGTGGCAGCGTCGTCCTCCGCGACCGTGGCGAGCTCGTAGACGTCGTACGCCGGCTCCTCGTAGGGGTGCACGGCGCGGAGGGCCTCGATGACTTGACCGCGCCGGCTTCGAGGGAACACCGTCTCGATCCGGGCCTCGGCGACCACCTCGACCTCGCCCACCTTGCCGATGACCGGGGTGGCGCCGTCCTGGGGTCGGAACCTGCCCTCGCCCTCCGTCGTGAAGGTGCAGCTGTCGTAGTCCCCGATCCTCCCGGCGCCTGCCTCGGACACCGCAGCACGCACGGTCTCCGCCGTCTCGTGCGGCACGAAAGTGACCAGCTTGTCGCGCTGCTCCCCTCCTTCGGCCACTATCACCTGCGGCTCCACGATGCCGATGGCCAGTGCCAGCGACTCGTTCACGCCGTACTTCGGGGCATCGGCGTTCGTGTGGGCGGTGAACAGCCCGCAGCCCATCCGGATCAGGTCGTGCAGCACCCGGCCCTTGGGTGAGTCGGCGGCGACGGACGACACCGGCTTGAGGAGCAACGGATGGTGTACGACGACCAGATCGGCGCCCCACTCGCGCGCCTCGTCGACCACGGCAGGCGCAGGATCGACCGCGAACAGGATCCTCTGGACCGGCTGCTCCGGGTCGCCGCAGACGAGGCCGACGGCATCCCAGTCGGACGCCCAGGAAGGGTGGTACATCTGCTCGAGCAGACCGGTCACGTCGCGCAGTCGCACAGTCATGCGGCCGAGCCTAGCCATCGGGACGTGTCTGCTGATCGGCCCGGCGGGGTCGCTGAGGCCGCGTGGGTCAGGCGGGTTGCTCAGGCCGCCGTACCCGCGTCGAAGCTGCGGACCAGGTAGCGACGAACGACGACACCGCGTCTTAGGCGCCTGCACTCCTGGCACGGGTCCAGCGCGTCACAGCACCGTGCATCGCGCGCCTGGGCCGCCAGCTGGTCGGCCTCGGCAACCAGGTAGATGAAGTTCCACATGGGATGCCCCTCCGAGAACGGCTATCCCCCCATCAATCGGATTACCACGCCGACCGACCCCGAAACCACCACCCCTGGTAAAAACTATGGAAAGCCAGGTCCAAAACGAGTGCGATAAACGGCGTCCGGAATCAAAGCGGCAAATGCGACACAGCCGAAAGAAAAGATATAGCCCTCGATAGCGAATAACGACCAACACCGTCGCTTACCGACAACATATCCCTTGTTTTCATGGGGTTTTCCGACCTCGAATAGTCCGTGCGGGCTCTGTTGCGTCGTCATACGGGTCATCAACTGACCCCCCGACGCTCGCATTCGGCGTGGTCATCATGTGTTATTGCCCCAGCACGGGCATGAATGGTGTCGTTGTCTAATTCGACGACAAACCGCATTGCGGTCCGAAAAGTGACGTGGGTGGGGCAATGAGGAATCCATTCTTGACCAAGAAAGCACAGGGCTGGACGGGGGCAGCCATCGCTGTCACCGTCGTAGCCGCCATGGCGCCGGCAGCGAACGGCGCAGCCCGGGGGGGCCCCGAAGTCCTTGTCGACAACCTGAACGGCCCGCGTGGCGTAGCCATGGGTCCGTTGGGGCGGGTGGCCTACACCAAGGCGAACGGCACCTTCTGGCACGTCGTGCGCAAGGGCCCCGACCAGGGCCAGCTGGTCCGGCTCGGCAAGGTGCCGAGGCAGTTCATCGCGCCGGCCCTGTCGATGAACCGCAAGGGCCAGGCCTTCATCCTGACCGCGGGCCACGGTGAGCCGGGGGCGGGCATGCTGTTCCGCTGGCACCCGACCGATGGCAAGAGCCGCTTGGCAAACATCGGGGCCTACCAGCAGCGCGACAAGGACCCGTACGACCTGGAGAAGAACCCGACGGACACCAACCCGTTCGGTGTCGCCGGTCTGCCGGGGGGCGGTGCGCTCGTAGCCGACGCGGCCGGCAACGACCTGCTCCGCGTTCTTCCTGGGGGCAAGATCTCCACCGTGGCCCGAGTGAAGCCGCGCAAGGTCAAGGTCCCCAAGGGGCTGGGCAAGCACGCTCCGCCGGCTGGCACGGTCATGAAGTCCGAGGCGGTCATCACCTCGGTCGCTGTCGGGACGGACGGGTTCTACTACATCGGCGAGCTCCGTGGCTTCCCCGCAACCGAGGGCAAGTCGCAGATCTGGCGGATCAACCCCAAGGCCAAGAATGCGGTCTGCAACCCGGCCAAGCCGAACAAGGGCCCCTGCAAGCGATACGCCGACGGCTTCACGTCGATCGTGGACCTCGAGGGTGCCGCTGACGGCAGCATGTGGGTCGTGGAGCTGTCCAAGAAGGGCTGGCTGAAGATGGAGCTCGGCCGCAAGAACTCCGAGATCGGCAGCCTCTACCAGCTGAAGGCCAAGGGCGAGACGCCTGTCGAGCACATGGCCGGCGAGCTGGTGATGCCGGGCGGTGTCGAGGCCGGACGCGGACACGTGTACGTGACCAGCCCGGTGTTCGGCAAGGGCCAGCTCACCAAGGTGCGGTGACCCGCCTCTTCCCTGAGAGTGGTCACAGGCGGCCTCCCCGGATTGATCGGGG
>JBFIWG010000223.1:0-5865 GCA_041606495.1 Nocardioidaceae bacterium | reverse complement strand
GCCGACCCAGTCGCCGCCGTCGAACGCGGGCGCCATGTGGGTGGGGTGGGCGCAGTTGACGATAAAGCCGTCGGGCGCCTCCTCGGACTCCACGACGGCGGCGGCATCGCGCAGGGCAGAGCCGTCCGGCAGCCGACCGTCGGTCTCGACCGTGAAGCCGATCAGCACCGGGACGCCGGCGCGGCGGGCGGCGCGGGCGACGCCGATTCCTTCCTGGGCCGTGGTCAGGGTGTACGCCGCGACCACGTCGACCCCTGCGTCGGCGAACACCTCTACCTGATGGCTGTGGTACTCCGCCGCCTCCTCGGGATCGGTCCGCTCGCCCGCGACGTACCCGTCACCACGAGGTCCGACGGCGCCGATGATGCGGACGTCCTCGACGTCCTGGTACGACGCACGCAGCGACTGGAGGAACTCGATCGCCGCGCGGTTGACGCGGTTAAGGGAGGCGAGGTCGTACCCGACCTTGCGGCCCCAGTCGGGGTTGGCCCGCCAGGTCGGCGACTCGAGGGTGAGCCCCGCATCGACCTTGCGCGCGACGGCGGCGTACCCGTCGTAGTAGGTGCGGAGCAGGTCCCGGCCGCCGTCGTCCTCGACCAGGGGGAACGAGGCGAACTCGGGCAGGTCGACTCCCCGGTTGAAGATCAGGTCGGTCTCCAGGCCGCCGTCGCTGCTGTAGCGGCCGGACTGCCAGAAGTGGCCAGTGCTGGTGTTCATGAGAACTCCCGAGGTTGTAACAGACTGAACGGTCTGTTTGTAGCAGACCAAGCAGTCTGGTAGCAATGGCTGTATGCCAAAAGATGGAACGGTCAACCGCGAGCGCATCCTCGATGCCGCTCAGCACCTCGTGATCGAGAACGGGTTCGCGGCCACCTCTCTGGACCAGGTGATCCGGGCGGCGGGCACCTCCAAGGGCGCGTTCTTCCATCACTTCGACTCCAAGGGGGACCTGGCGCGGGCGCTGACCCAGCGCTACGTGACCGCCGACATCGGCCAGCTCCATGCCGCCCTCGCGGCCACCGACCATCTCACCGATCCGGCTGAACGGGTCGTGGAGTTCGTCCGGTTCTTCGAGGACGGCGCGGATGAGCTGATGTCGGCCCAGAGCAGCTGCCTCTACGTCGCCGTGCTCACCGAGCAGCAGCTCGTCACCAACGGCACGGCCGACGTAGTCACGCAGGCGGTCAAGGAGTGGCGGCGCGAGATCGCGCGGCTCCTCACGGCCGCCGCGGAGCGCAGCGAGCTCGACCTGGGCGAAGTCGACGCCCTCGCCGACCACGTCTTCGTCACGTTCGAGGGGGCGTTCCTGCTCTGCCGGTCGACCGGGGAGCCGGCGCACATGCGGGCTCAGCTGGGAGTGCTGCGCCGCCTACTCGCCGGAGCCCTGGGTGTCTCCACCCCCATCGGCGCCGAGAATTCGGTGGGAGGTGCTGCGTAGGGTCCGAGCCCGGTGCCACGAAGGCTCGCCGCAGGTGCCCGCTCACAGTTCGTTCGCAGCAAGCGCACAGGCTGTATCGGCTGCTCGCCCCCGTCAACGCGACAGTGCGCTGATGAGGAAGATCCCTCTGCTCGGCTTCGGGCTGAAGTAGGTCGTCTTGGGGGGCAGCACTTCCCCGCGGTCGGCCATCGCCATCAGGGTCCCCAGCGGCGGCGGGTTCAGCACGAAGAGGGCGCCACCGTCCTGGTCGCACTGCGCGGCCGCCTGGTGGATCGGTGCGTGGGCGGGCACCACCTCGAGCCGCGCGTGGCCGGCGCCGGCCATGTCTGGCGCAATGCCCAGGGCCGGGCCCAGGACCCGACTGTGCAGGACGGCGACATCGAGCCCGGCCGAGCCGTCGGGACGGGCGTGGGCGTCCGCCAGGTCGTGCCACTGACCCGCGACGTAGAGCCCGACTCCGTTCACCTCGCCCGCTGTGCTGACCCTGCGCACCGCAAAGTGCGCCGTGGCGGCGTCGAGCAGCTGAGCTGCGTCGACCGGACCGGTGACCCGCCGGTGGAAAGCGGACAGCTGGAGTCCGTCCATCGCGAAGATCACGCACAGGATCCCGTCGTCGGCGGGCCTGCCCGCCAGCTCCCACACCCGAAGCCGGGCGGCGACGCGGTGGTGGCCGTCGGCGACGTACTGCACAGCCTGGTCCAGGGCCTCCGCGAGCCTGACCTCCTCGTCCTCGCCGGCCACCCGCCAGACCGTGTGCTCGCTGCCGTCCGGTCCGGGAAAGTGGAGCAGGGGAGGGTTGTCGCACGTGCGCTCGAGGACCTGCTTCACTCCTGGTCCGAAGGGGTGCAGCAGGGCGACCGGCTCGGAGTGTGCGGGGGTCTTGGAGTAGTGCCGCACCAGGGCGTCGACCCGGCGCGGGTCCACGGCCTCGTGGCCGCGGATGCCACCACTGGTGAAGGCGTCCACCCGGACGTCGGCCACCAAGCCAAGGTGGTCCCGCGTGCCATGGCGGATCCGGTACGCGTAGAACGCGGGAGGGGAGTCCTCGTAGGCAGTCGGTGGCACGGGGGAGCGGTGCCGGTCGCCCTCCTCGAGCCCGTCGACCATGGGTACGACGGCGCGCGCCGCCCAGTCCGGTCGTACGAGGCTCGCCTTCAGCGGACGCACCACACCGACGGAGGAACCGGGCCCCGTGTCGGCAGCGGTCATCCGGCGCCGTCGATCTTCGTCGCGGAGACACCCAGGACGTCGGGCAGGGCGCCGAGGTCGGCGAGCACGTCCTGCGACAACGCCCCGGCGACATCGATCGTCGCGACCGCCGCCTCCCCGCCCCGGAAGACGCGGTTCTCCATGTGCTCGACGTTGAGGCTGGCGCGGCTCAACCGGTCGAGCACGTGGGCCAGCACACCCACCCGGTCCCGGTGCCGGACGGTGAGGGTGGCGGACCCGATGCGGGTGGGAGTCAGGTTCACGCAGTTCGGCGTCTCCCCTTCGACGAAGGCGTCGATGATCTCGACAACTCCCGCGGCGATCGCGTCCTGCGCCTGCTGGGTGGACGCCCCGATGTGGTGGGTGCCGACGACTCGCGGGTGCTGGGCGAGTGGCGAGACCCACTCGGCCGATCCGGTGGCGGGCTCGTCGACGTACACGTCCAGCCCGGCTCGAAGGTCCATATCGTCGAGTGCGTCGAGCAGGGCACCCTCGTCGACCAGCTCTCCTCGCGAGGTGTTGAGGAGGATCGAGCCCCGCTTCATGAGTCCGAGGAAGGACCGGTCCACCAGGCCCACGGTGCCGTCGCCGGAGGGCAGGTGCAGCGACACGATGTCGCAGTCGGGCAGCAGATCCTCGAGAGTGTCGGCCATCGTGATCTGCAGGTCCTTGGCGCGAGTGACGACGTCCGGTCGACGGCCAGACTTCGCCAGCGCGCGTACGTCGATGCCGAACGCCGTTGCCCGCTGGGCCACCTCGAGCCCGATCGAGCCGAGTCCGAGGATGCCCATGGTCGACCCCAGCAGTCCTCGGGCGGCGCTGTAGGTCTTCTTGTCCCACCGTCCCGCGCGCAGATCCACGGTGGCGTCGACGATCTGACGGTCGATGGCCAGCAGCAGGCCCATGGTCAGCTCCGCCACGGCTGCGGCGTTCCGGCCGGGAAGGTTGGCGACCAGCACCCCGCGGTCCGCCGCCGCTGCGGTGTCGATCGTGTTCGTCCCGGCGCCGGCCCGGATCACCAGCGCGAGCTGGTCCGCCTTCTCGAACACCTCGGCGCCGACCTTGGTGCTGCGGACCACGAGCACGTCGAAGCCGCCGACGTTGCCCGCGAGGTCCCCTGCCTTCAGCGTGGCGTCCGCGACGCACGTGTGCCCGCGCGCCTCGAGCTCGGTGATGGTCGAGGCGCCGACGGAGTCGGCGAAGAGCACGCGCATGGTGACCTCCGTTGCGTGCGGGTCTGCGTGCTCACGCTAACGGTCCCGGGCGGGTTCTGCACGCAAAGATCAGGAGCTCGGGGAGGGGATCTCTCGCTCCTGCTTCTGGGGGCCGGTGCCGCGCACCGACACGACGGTGGTCACCAGCGGGATGAGGCTGCTCAGGATGATCACGGACCCGGTCGTGGCGCTCCAGATCCAGCCGAGGAGGGACTCCAGGAATGGCCAACGGGGTTCATCGACGACCAGCATGGTGATGCCGAGGGCGCACATGGCGAGAGCCGAGAGCACGGTGAGCCCGATCCGCGTGCGGCTGGCGACCGCCTCCTCCTGGGCGCGCTCTGCCTCTTTCTTCGCGCGGCGGAGCAGCCTCCGCGCCCAGACGTACTCGGTGGCGAGCACGGCGAGGCCCGCGACGACGACCAGGATGCCCGGGCCGGGCAGGGGCATCAGCACGATCCCGCCCACGACCAGGCAGGCGCCGACGACCGTCACCGCGGAGCGCCTCACGTAGCTCATGAGCGGCAGTTCCCGCGCGCGGCCGTCTCACACCTTTTCGTGTGCGGCCGGCGCGAGCAGAGCCTCGGACGCACCCGTGGGCCCCGGCACATGCCGAGGCCCACGGGCTGAGGAGGTCCGGGGATCAGGGGTAGCTGACCACGTAGCTCGGGTCCTCGTAGTTGTCCGAGTCGCCGGGGTCGGGAACGCCGTCGACGGCCGCGCCCACGCCGTTGACGACGTGTCGGATCGTGCCCGGGCCACTGAGGTTCTTGGTCATCACGTGGGTCAGGCGGACGCCGGGGCGGTTGGGCACCTGGTAGCCGTTCTCGGTAACGATGTCGGGGTTGTTGCGGTTGTAGACGTACACCCCGCCGCCCCAAAGTCGGTGCTGCGTGACGTCGTCGGCGACCACGTACGCCGCCCAGCCGAGCGTGCCGTCCGGTGCCGTCCACTCAGCCTGCGTCGGCGGGTCGTAGGGCAGCTCGTTCTGGTACAGCACCACCTGGCCGCGCTCACCGTTCCACACGGTGTTGTGCTGCTGGAAGTGCTCGACGAACAGCCCGGTGGCCGTGACGTCGTCGCCGTCGACGACGACGCCGGTCCGGCCGATGTTGGTCCGCCAGCGTTCGTTGTCACCGAGGAAACCGTCCTCGAGGTCGAAGTCCTCGACCCCGTGGTCGGCCCGCCACACCCAGGTGTGGTCGATGAGCACGTGGTCGCTGCTGACCTTCAGTGCAACGTCGGTCTTGCCGACGTGCGGACCTCCGACCCGGAAGTAGACGTCGCTGAGTGTCAGGGGGTTCTCCGCCGAGGAGCGCGGGCTGCCCTTGCCGGCACTGTCCGCGCCGACGTGCATGAGCACCGGCGACTCTACGGCCCCGGCGTCCACGGTGACGCCGGCGACGACGATGCCCGGTCGGTCGGCCACGGTGAGCGGGGTGGCGCCGTCGCGCGCGGTCAACGTGGCCTGACCGAGACCGAGGACCACGGTGTTCGGTCGGCTGACGTGGATGCTGCTCGCCACGTCGTACACGCCGGGGGTCAGCAGCAGGTGTCGGCCACGCGCCAGCGCCGCATTGATCCGCTCAACGGGGTCGCCGGGTCGCGCCACGTAGAACTGGCCGAGGCGAACCGACCGACCGGGTGTGAGGCCCTCGCTCCAGCTCACGCCGGCGGTGCCCCGGCGTGCCTGCGGGACGCGCACCTGCCAGTCGCCACGCTGGTCGACGTAGAGGTAGGGCTTCTCCCGGCTCAGCGGGGTGCGCTCCAGCGTCGTGTACGGCGGGTCGGGGAACGCCGAGTCGTCCGGTGCGCCGACCACCCCGGAGAAGACCTGGTTCCACACCGCGTTGGTCCAGGTGTCGACCTCGCTGTTGCGGGTCAGCCACTGCTGCTGCGAGCCGTTGATGACGGTGCCGGCCCGGCTGTCGGCGATGAACCCGCCGCTGGCGAAGGCGGGGTCGGAGCAGTAGTCCATAAGGGTGAGGCCGCCGCCGGTGACGT
>JBFIWG010000222.1:0-5880 GCA_041606495.1 Nocardioidaceae bacterium | reverse complement strand
GTCTGCGGCGAGGGCGGCGCTCTGCTGGTCAACGACCCCCGTGACGTGGACCGCGCCCGCGTTCTCTACGACAAGGGCACCAACCGGCGGGCGTTCTTCCTGGGCCAGGTCGACAAGTACTCCTGGAAGGACACCGGTTCGTCGTTCGGGCTCTCCGACACGCTGGCGGCCTACCTCCTCGCCCAGCTGGAGCAGCGCGACGTCATCCAGGGCAAGCGTCGCGCGCTGTGGGAGAAGTACGCCCGCGAGCTCGCACCGCACGCCGAGCGGCTCGGCTTCGAGCTGGCGAGCGTGCCGGCGGACCGGGAGCAGACCTACCACATGTTCTACCTCCTGCTGCCCGACAAGCAGGTCCGTGACGGGGTGCTGACCGGCATGCGGGAGCAGGGCGTGCAGCCGACCTTCCACTACGTGCCGCTGCACAGCTCCGACGCCGGCCGCTCGTTCTCGGCCGCGCCGACCGAGTGCCCGGTCACCGACGAGATCAGCGGCCGGCTGATGCGGCTGCCGTTCTACAACAACCTGAGCGAGAACGACTCGGACCGTGTCGTCGCGACCTTCCTCGAGACTTTGGAAGGCCGCCTCGCCTGATCGCGGCTATCGTGCCGCTATGCCCTCCGCGCAGACCGGGTCCGCGTCACTGACCCAGCCCGACTACTGGTGGTACCGCGCTCGCGCCGAGCTGCTTCGAACCGCGCTCGCGGACTACATGGGCCGCCCGACGCGAGTGCTCGACGTCGGTAGCGCGGACGGGCCGAGCGTCGGCTGGATGAGCGGTGACCACCAGCGCGTCATGCTCGACGTGGATCCGCGCGGGCTGACGCCCGGCCAGGGCGTGTGCGGCTCGGCAACGGCCCTGCCGTTCGGGGACCGGACCTTCGACCTCGTCGGCGCGTTCGACGTGGTGGAGCACTGCGAGTCCGAGAGCAGAGCCATGTCCGAGCTCGCCCGGGTGCTGGCGCCCGGCGGCCGTCTGCTCATGTCGGTGCCGGCCTACCAGTGGGCCTGGTCCGACCACGACGTCCGGGCCGGCCACTACCGCCGCTACACCCTGCCCAGGCTCGAGCGGGCGGTCGAAGCTGCGGGTCTGCGCGTGGACCGTTCGACGTACGCCTTCGCCGCCGTCTTCCCCTTCTTCGTGGCGGAGCGTGCCGCCCGCCGGCTCCGGTCGCTGGCCGGACCGCGCGAGCCGCAGGGCATCGGCCAGGTGTCGCCGGCGGTGGACCGGATGCTGATGTCGCTCTCCAAGGTGGATGCCCGCCTGCTCGAGAGGCGCGACCTTCCGTTCGGCTCCTCGGTGTTCCTGGCCGCCACGAAACCCTGAGCTCAGACGAACACGACGGCCTGGTCGCTCTCGCCGGTCCCGTCCACCAGCACGTCGGCGCGCTGCCGGGTCCGCTCGCGCTTGAGCACGACCTCCTCGTCCGCCATCCAGGCCATCCACTTGGGGCGCACGGCCTCGCCGTCACGGCGGATGCCGCGCTCGATCCGCAGCTCGCGGGGGGCCTCGACCCAGACCAGAGTCGTGTTCTGCTCGTCGTACGCCGCCGCCCCGGATGCGACACCTTCGAGGACGAGGAGGTCGACCGGGGCCCCGGTCCGCCACTCCGCGAGCACGCCGCGGTGCCAGTCGTAGCGCTGGTAGCGGCCGGATCGGCCCTCGGCGAGGGGCGAGACCAGGTCACGGGCGACGCGTTCGGACACACCGCTCAGGCCACCCCAGCCCTCGTACATGTTGTCCATGTGCAGCAGCCGCGACGTGCCCAGCTCCGCCGCCGCCTCAGTGACCGCGCGGCCCAGGGTCGTCTTGCCGGAGCCGGCGGGGCCGTCGATGCAGATCAGCCTGCGCCCGCCCAAGGTCGGCTGCTGTCCGTACGTCGTCCACACCAGCAGCTCGGCGATGTCTCCCACCCGGCGCTCCCAGCTGCCGCTCACCAGGCGTGCCCCAGTCCGCGGTACGTCGGGACGGTCTCGACGACCTGGTCACCGGCGATCAGGTGCACCTCGGTGGTGTGCTCGGCGGGCTCACCGGACTTGGCGTGCCGAAACCAAACCCGGTCGCCGATCTCCATCGCCCCGGCGGCGGGCCCGACGAGAGGGGTCTGTACCTCACCGGCCCCCTCGAGCGAGGTCAGGTGAAGGCCGGGCGGAGCCCAGGGGAGGGGTGCCCGGTCCTTGCCCGCGGCGCCGGAGGCGATCCAGCCGCCGCCGGCGACGGTGACGGTGGTCGCCGAGGGCTTGCGGACCACCGGCACCCCGAAGAACGCGGCAGGGCGTGGGACGAAGCTGCGGTAGTGGTCGAACAGGTGGGGGACCAGCAGCCCGGAGCCGGCGGTCACCTCGGTGACGATGGGGTCGGCGGCAGAGGACTCGATGCTCCCGGAACCGCCGGCGTTCCAGAACTGCAGCTCGGCCATCGGGGCGAGCGCGGCGGACAGCTCGCGGCGGCGGTCCTCGAGCTGGCCGACCGAGGCGCGCTTCATCCGCCGCACCGCGGCCGACCTGGCCGGCTGGCCGGGGGCGTCGTCGGGTACGCCGGCCACCTGCCCTTCGTAGGTCATCACACCCACCAGGTCGAGGCCAGGCGTCGCGAGGACCCACTCGGCCACCTCCAGCACCTGGTCGACTCGACGGAGGGGGGAGCGCTTTGGCCCGACGTGGGCCGAGCCGAGCTGAAGCCCTGCATCGACGTCCAGGGCGACCCGGAACGGCCGACGAGGCGACGGGCGCAGGGCGCGCAGCATCTCGACGTGGGGCAGGTCGTCGATCATCAGGGTCACCGCGGAGGCGCAGGCATCGTCGCTCGCCAGCTCCTCGAGGGCAGCGACGTCCACGGTCGGGTAGCCCATCAGCACGTCGTCGATCCCGAGCTCGCGCACCAGCCACAGTGCTTCACGAAGCGAGTAGGCCATCACCCCGGCAAATCCGGGCACCCCGTGGGCGCGTCGGATCAGCGCCGGCACGCGCAGCGACTTCGAGGCCACCCGGATGGGCTTCCCGCCGGTCCGTCGTACCAGGTCCTCGGCATTGGCGTCGAAGGCATCGAGGTCCACGACGAGTGTGGATCCGCCTCCTGCGCCGACCTTCGCGACCGCGCGGTCCAATCGAGCGGCGAGTCGGTAGCGGGCGACCTCGTCCTCGACGGGGTGCCGCCGGGTCACGTGATCCCGTGCTTCCTCAGGATCGCCTCGATGTCGTCCATGTCGCCCAGGTCGCCCGCGTCGCCGCTGGCGCTCGACGCGGGACCGGCCGGCTCCTTGCTCGTGCGCGCCGGCAGCTGCCTGCCGGACGACCCGGCCGCGGACTTCGGGGCGCGACCGCGCGTGCCGACGCCGCGCTTGCGCATCTGCGCGGCGACGACGAAGAGGGTCGCGGAGACGCCGGCGATGGCGATGCCGAGCCACACGAACGGGCTGAAGGCGAAACGAACCGCCCAGGAGGCGACCGCGTCGACGACCTCCCAGCCCAGGCGCAGCGTCCCCGTCAGGTAGGCCGCGGCGGGAAGGAGGGTCCACGCCAGTCCGCGCACGGCCGAGGCGGGCCCCCGCATCCGCCACAGCAGCACGGTGCTCACCACACCGATCAGGGTCAGCGTCAGGGTGAGGATCTGCCAGGTTGTGTTGTCGATGGAACCCACGTCCCAAGCCTGTCACACCCAGCCGTCGAACCGGAGGCCTCGCTTGGCAGACTGGGGCGATGCGCACGATTCCGGACCCCGGGTTCGCCGGTGACGACGGCTCGGCCGACCCCCAGGTCGCGTCCGCGCTCAGCGCGTACGCCGCCGACCCGAGCTCGCTGCACCGGGCGACCCTTGCGGTCCTGCAGCGGGCGCGGCTGCTCGTGCCGGTGAAGGCGATCCTCGGCGAGGTGGAGTACGACGAGCAGGGGCTGGCGCACGACAAGACCTCCGACATGGCCACCGTGCTGATGCGGGGGCGGGACGGTCGGCTCGCCCTGCTGGCTTTCACCAGCGCAGAGGCCCTGCAGGCCTGGAGCGCCGAGGCCCGACCCGTCCCCGTGACTGCGGCTCAGGCTGCAGAGGCGGCCCTGCACGACGACGCCGCGGCGATCGTCGTGGACGTGGCCGGGCCGGTGATGTTCGTGCTCGAGGGCGATGACCTGCGTGCGCTCGCCGAGGGCTACACCCTGGTGGCGATGAACGACTCCTTCGCCTGGGCCAAGGTCGGCGGCTGATTCAGCCTCGGGGACGCTGGGCGATGACGGGACCGGTCAGCTTCTCACCGGGGCCTTCGCCCGGAGCATCCTCGATCTCGGACGCCTCGCGGAAGGCGAGCTGGAGCGAGCGGAGCCCGTCGCGGAGCGGCGCCGCGTGGTGGTGCCCCAGGAAAGGTGCTCCTGCGGTCACCAGTCCGGCCAGTGACTCGATCAGGGTGCGGGCCTCGTCGAGGTCGACGTGCTCGGGCAGGTCCTCGGCGAGGCCGAGGTTGACCGCGGCCGAGCTCATCAGGTGGAGTGCGGCCGTCGAGACGATCTCGATGGCGGGTACGTCGGCGATGTCGCGCGAGCTCGGTTCTGCGGGAACGGCGTCAGTCATGGCGTAAAGGGTGTCACGGCCCGCTCGATGTGCGTTCGGCGGTGCTGTCTTGCTATCCTTCCCGGGACCGATCTCTCTGATCGGCTGTCTGTGTGCACCGGCTGGAACTTCCGGGGCGCGCCGATGGTTGATCGAGGGAGATCCGACAAGCGGAGTTCATTCTCCCACCCGCATCGACCCCAGGTCGTCGGGTCCGGTCACGAGGCGACTGCCGACCGTCGTACGACGCGAAGCATCGCACTCGTCAGGCGCGTGATGCGTTGATGGGTCCCAGACCTGTCAGGGTGTGACGTGTCGAGGCTGGCTTCCGCTTGTGTGTGACGCGGAGGCCTTTTTTCGTTTCTGGGCCCGAGCTGACCACGTCGGCCACCGAAGACCCACCCCAGGAGGACCCATCAGCACAGAGCTGCGTATCAACGACCGGATTCGGGTGCCCGAGGTCCGGCTCGTTGGACCCAATGGCGAGACAGTCGGAATCGTCCGCATCGACGACGCGCTGCGACTCGCGCAGGAGGCAGACCTCGACCTCGTCGAGGTGGCCCCCACCGCGCGGCCGCCTGTCTGCAAGCTCATGGACTACGGCAAGTTCAAGTACGAAAACGCCCAAAAGGCCCGCGAGGCGCGTCGGAACCAGACGAACGTTGTCATCAAGGAGATGAAGCTTCGTCCCAAGATCGACGCGCATGACTACGAGACCAAGAAGGGTCACGTCGTGCGGTTCCTTCGCCAGGG
Source organism: Nocardioidaceae bacterium (assembly GCA_041606495.1). GTDB lineage: Bacteria > Actinomycetota > Actinomycetes > Propionibacteriales > Nocardioidaceae > Nocardioides_C. The sequence continues at coordinate 593 of JBFIWG010000222.1, read as the reverse complement.
CGACAAGGTGAAGATCACGATCATGTTCCGCGGTCGTGAGCAGCACCGGCCCGAGCTCGGCTTCCGTCTTCTGCAGAGGCTTGCGGAGGACGTCAGCGATCTCGGTTTCGTCGAGTCGTCACCGAAGCAGGATGGTCGAAACATGATCATGGTGCTCGGTCCGCACAAGAAGAAGTCCGAGGCCAAGGCTGAGGTGAAGGCGGAGAAGGCCGAGAAGGCCGCCTCCCGCGAGGCCGAGCGTGCCGCAGAGCACGCAGAGCGCACCGCCACGCCGCCGACTGCGCCGGAGGCCAAGAAGGAACGGCGTCGCTCGGAGAACCTCGACCCCGACATGTAACAGCTGGTCGGCCCACAAGGCCGGCCTGACAGAGAAGAAGTAAGGACAACGAATGCCGAAGATGAAGACGCACTCCGGTGCGAGCAAGCGCTTCAAGGTCACCGGCTCCGGCAAGCTTCGTCGCCAGAAGGCTGGGCGTCGCCACCTGCTCGAGCACAAGTCGTCGGCCCTCACCCGCCGCCTCGCCGGCACCGAGGCCGTCTCGAAGGCTGACACCAAGAAGGTCAAGAAGCTGCTCGGCAAGTGACCTCAGGTC
>JBFIWG010000221.1:0-5887 GCA_041606495.1 Nocardioidaceae bacterium | reverse complement strand
GTCTTGAGGATCTGGCTCTTGCCGTTGCCGCCGAGGTCGTAGGTCAGCGACTCGACCTGGTCGTCGCCGAACTTCTCCTTGGCGCCGGCCTCGCTCAGACCGACGGAAGCGACCTCGGGCTCGCTGTAGGTCACACGCGGGATGCCGGTCTCATCGATCGGGTTCGGGTCCAGCCCGGCGATGTCCTCAGCCACGAAGATGCCCTGCTGGAAGCCGCGGTGCGCCAGCTGCAGGCCGGGGACGATGTCGCCGACGGCATACACGTTCTCGACGTTGGTGCGGCAGCGCTCGTCCGCGAGCACGAAGCCGCGGTCCATCTTGATGCCCTGCTCCTCGTAGCCGAGGCCCTGGGTCGTAGGGCCACGGCCGACCGCGACGAGGAGGATCTCCGCCTCGATGACCTCGCCGCCCTCGACGGTGACGCGGACACCCTTGTCGGTGTGCTCGACGCTCTTGAACGGCGTACCGACCTTGAAGTTGATCTTGCGCTTGCGGAAGGCCCGCTCCAGCACCTTGGAGACGGCCTCGTCCTCGGCAGCCACCAGCCGCGGCAGCGCCTCGACGATGGTGACGTCGGAGCCGAAGGACTTCCAGACCGAGGCGAACTCGCAGCCGATGACGCCGCCGCCGAGCACGATCGCGGACTCGGGGACCCGGTCGAGGGTCAGTGCCTGCTCGGAGGTGAGCACGCGCTCACCGTCGATGTCGAGGCCGGGCAGCGACTTGGAGTAGGACCCCGACGCCAGCACGACCTTCTTGCCGACCAGCTGGCGGCCGTTGACCTCGACGGTGTTGGGCCCGACGAGCCTGCCCTCACCCTCGACGACGTTGATGCCGCGGTGGTTGATAAGACCGGTGAGGCCCTTGTAGAGACGGGAGACCACGCCGTCCTTGTACTTGTTGACCCCTGCCATGTCGATGCCTTCGAAGGTGGCGTTGACCCCGAACTGCTCGGACTCGCGAGCGGAGTCGGCGACCTCGGCCGCGTGCAGGAGGGCCTTGGTCGGGATGCAGCCGACGTGCAGACACGTGCCGCCGAGCTTCGCCTTCTCGACCAGCGCGACGGAGAGGCCTAGCTGCGATGCGCGAAGAGCACACGCATATCCACCACTACCAGCGCCGAGAATTACTACGTCGAAGTTGTTGCCGGCGTCGTCCGCCACCGTTCCTCCGGTCATGTTCAGCTGTGAGGGTCTGACTGTCGGGGCCATCTTTCCACCATTCGCCTCTGTGTCTACACCGGGTGTCCGTGGGCGGAAAACGGTCTCCATCAGCGAACCTTCAGCGAATCCTTGGAAACGTAAGCCACACTAGGAAAATGGGTTTGATGGATCGGCTGCGAGGCCGCGGAGGACAGAAGATGAGCCGTCCGCGCGGTCGCGGGCCCACCACTGTGCGTGCCTCGGACAGCGCGGACGAGAAGCATCTCGCCGAGTTCGCCAACAGTCGGCGAGGCGTCGAGGGCTTCGTCGAGCCGCGGACGGCCGTCACCGACGTCACCTTGATGCTCGTCGCGTACGACGGTGAGTGGACCCGTCGACGTGTCCCGTCGATTGACTGGGCCCACTCCTTCGCGAACAAGAACGGCATCCCGTCGTACGACGCCGCTGTGGTCGGCTACCCCGCGAGGATGCGGGAGTACAACCGCCGGAAGAAGCAGCCCGGCAGCTGAGGCTCCCGCCCCTCGTCAGTTGGAGCCGGACAGGTCGCGCGCGAGCTCGACAAGGGTCGCGACCGAGACGCCGGTGCCGCCGCTCGGGGTGTACCCGTGCGGGCCCTTCTCGTTGAACGCCGGACCGGCGATGTCGAGATGTGCCCACGTGTGGTTGCCGACGAACTCACGTAGGAACGCCGCCGCGTAGAGCGTGCCGCCCCAGCGCTCGGTGTTGTGCTGCGCCAGGTCGGCGACCTTGCTGTTGTTGCGGACCTTCTCGGTCATCTCCTCGGGAATCGGCAGCGGCCAGAAGGCCTCGCCGGCCCGGTCGCCCGCGGCCTTGACCGTGTCGATCAGCTGGTCGTCGTTCACGAGCAGGCCGCCGACCTGCTCGCCGAGCGCGACGACGCAGGCGCCGGTGAGGGTGGCGACGTCGACGATCAGGTCCGGCTCGAGCTCGGTGGCCTTGACCAGAGCGTCAGCCATGACGAGACGGCCCTCGGCGTCGGTGTTGAGGACCTCGACGGTCTTGCCGCCGTACATCGTGAGCACGTCTCCGGGGCGGGTGGCGTTGCCGGAGACCATGTTCTCGGCCATCGGTGCGTAGGTGGTCACCGCGATCGGCAGGCCCAGCTCGGCGATCGCGAACGTGGCGGCGACCACCGCGGCAGCGCCGGCCATGTCGCACTTCATCGTCATCATCGAGGCGCCGGGCTTGATCGAGAGGCCGCCCGAGTCATAGGTGATGCCCTTGCCGACCAGTGCCAGGTGCTTCTTGGCTCCTCGCGGCTTATAGGTGAGCTGCACCAGTCGCGGCGGGTTCGCGGACCCTCGACCGACGCCGATGATGCCGCCGCACCCGTCGGCCTCCAGAGCGCCCTCGTCCATGACCTTCACGGTCACCTTCGCGGCCTTGTTGGACTTCGACGTCTTTGTCACCGCGTCCGCGAACTTCTCCGGAGTGAAGTCACCAGGGGGCGTGTTGACCCAGTCGCGGGCCAGGTGCGTCGCGGTGGCGACGATCTGTGCCGATTCGAGCGCGGCGTTGGCCTCCTTGCTACGTGCCACGTCCGTGAGCACGACCACCTCGCCGGCACCGTCGGGCGCCTTGCTGGTCTTGAACTCGGTGAACGAGTAGGAGCCGAGCAGGTAGCCATCGGCGACAGCCCGCACGTGCTCGGCATCGATCGCCGGCAGGGCGAGGGCGACGCTCGCGGCGTTGGACACCGATCGTGCTGCGGCGCCGGCGGCCCGTCGTACCGCCTCGGGTGTCACCTTCTCGCTGTCGCCGAGCCCGACGAGCATCAGCAGGGGCGACTTGATGGTGCCGCCGGTCGGTACCTTCGCAACCTCGCCGGCCTTGCCGTTGAAGCCGACCGTGGACAGCAGGGGAGCGAACTTCCTGCCGTACGCCGACGCGACTCCTTCACCGCCGGGCGCGGCCTCGAGGCCCTTCTTGGTCTTCACCACGCCGATCACGACCACGTCGCACTTGGTCTTGTCTGCGGCACCCTTGCGGAGGCTGTACGTCGCCACAGTTGGTCGGCTCCCGTGTCATAGCTCAATGTGCTTCGTCCTCGGGCATGCTAGCCGGGGAGTCATCGGGATCACATTGCGGTAGGTTCCCCGACATGCATCCTGTCGAGTCTCACCAGAGCTCCCCGCTTCGTCAGTCTGCCCTGCACGACCGCCATGCGGCGCTCGGTGCCAAGTTCGCGGAGTTCGGCGGCTGGGAGATGCCGCTGGAGTACTCCGGCGTGGTGAAGGAGCACACCGCGGTCCGTGAGTCGGTCGGCGTGTTCGACGTGAGCCACCTCGGCAAGGTGGTCGTCCGCGGCCCCGGCGCGGCCGAGTTCATCAACTCCACGCTGAGCAACGACCTGAACAAGATCCAGCACGGCAAGGCGCAGTACACCCTGTGCTGCGACGCCGAGACCGGCGGGATCATCGACGACCTGATCGTCTACCTCCACAGCGCCGAGCGGGTGCTCCTGGTGCCCAACGCCGCGAACACCGCCGAGGTGGTACGACGGCTCGCGGCCGAGGCGCCCGAGGGCATCGAGATCGAGGACCACCATGACACGCACTCGATCCTGGCGGTGCAGGGGAACAAGTCTGATGAGGTGCTCGAGGCGGTCGGCCTGCCGACCGGGCACGAGTACATGTCCTTCGTCGAGGCGGACTTCGACAACGCGCCCGTGATCGTCTGCCGCACCGGGTACACCGGCGAGCGCGGCTACGAGCTGGTGATCCCCGACGAGGTGGTCGGGATGCTCTGGGACCGACTGTTCGAGTCCGGGGCCGGGTCCGGCATCACACCCTGCGGCCTGGGGGCCCGGGACACCCTGCGCACGGAGATGGGCTACCCGCTCCACGGCCAGGACATCACCCCGGACGTGACCCCGAACGAGGCGCGCCTGGGTTGGGCCGTGGGCTGGAAGAAGGAACGGTTCTGGGGCAAGACAGCCCTGGTGGCCGAGAAGGAGATGGGTCCGAGCCGTCGGTTGCGCGGGCTGGTCGCCAACGGCCGCGGCATCCCCCGTCCGGGCATGCGGGTCATGCTCGTGTCCGACGTACCCCTCGGGGAGGTCACCTCAGGCACGTTCTCGCCGACGCTGAAGAAGGGCGTCGGCATGGCGCTGCTCGCCTCGGAGGTGGAGGACGGCGCCGAGGTGTCGGTCGATGTCCGCGGTCGGCGCGAGGTCTTCACCGTGACCAAGCCCCCCTTCGTCACCCCCGGCGTCACCCAGCCCTGAGTTTCCGAGCCCCCCCTCGTTCAGCCGTGGGTTCTGCCGTGTCGAGCCGGGGGTTCTGCCGCCTTCAACCGCGGGTTCTGCCGGATCCGCCGGAACAACCCCCGGCTCAACGGTGCGGAACCCCCGGCTCAACGGGGCAGAACCCCCGGCTCAACGGAGGGTTAGGGCGATGAGTACGACGGTCAGCGTCACCTCGACGCAGGCCCCGAGCACGTCACCGGTCACCCCACCGAGACGCCGCACCGCCCGCCAGCAGACCACCCCGCCCGCAGCCAGCCCGAGCGGCGCCGCGACCACCCCGGCCACCACGGAGCCGGACACCATCAGGCCGACCGCCGCGACCGAGGCGGCAGCCAGCCCGACCGCCAGCACCGCCTGACCAGGGTTCACCGAGCCGGCCACGGTCGCCCCGAGCCCCTCAGTGCGGGCGGCCGGAATCCCGCGCAGGCAGGTCAACGGCAGCACCAACCGGCTCACGACCAGCCCGAGAACGACCGCGAAGGCACCACGCCCCGACGCGATCAGCTCGGCCAGTGCGACCACCTGCACGAACAGCACCAGGACCAGCCCGACCACCCCGAACGGCCCGACGTCGCCCTTGCGCATGATCGCCAGCGCCTCGTCGGCCGGACGCCCCGAGCTCAGGCCGTCCAGGGTGTCGGCCAGCCCGTCGAGGTGCATCGCCCGGGTGAGCAGCGCCAGCAGCCCGACGAGCAGCGCCGCCGTGAGCAGCGGAGCCGTCACGTTCCCGAGCAGCCAGAGAGCCCCGAGCAGAGCCAGTGCCAGACCGAGCCCGACGAGCGGCGCCAGGGTCATCGCCCACGAGCTGACCTGCCGGTCCACGTGCCTCGGCGGCCGGACCGGGATCACCGTGAGCGTGCCGAGTGCGAGCCGGATCGCGTCCATCAGAGCCGGACCACCCGTCCGGCCACGCACCAGCGGACGTCGTCGCACTCCCGCGCCACCCGCGCGTTCAGCCGCCCCATGAGGTCGCGGAACCGCCGCCCCGAAGCGGTGTCCGGCACGACACCCTGCCCGACCTCGTTCGTCACGAGCACGACCCGCCGCGAGGTGAGCCGAAGCGCCTCGACCAGCTCGTCGACCGCGACGTCGACCGCCTTCGAACCGGTCGCTGCCCACACCGCGTCGTCCCACCCGTCGCAGGCATCGAGCACCCGCGTCAGCCACAGCGTCAGGCAGTCGACCAGCAGCGGTGCGCCGTCGGCATCACGCAGCAGGCCGACGAGGTCGATCGTCTCCACGGTCTGCCAGTGCCGCGGACGGTCCGCCTGGTGGTGACGGATCCGCTCCACCCACTCGGGATCGTCCCCGGCCGGGTACGACGTTGCGACGTAGGTGACCTCCGGCTCGGCCGCCAGCAGCCGCTCCGCCTCGAGGGACTTGCCCGACCTGGCACCCCCGATCACCATCACCCTCTGCGGCAGCAACGGCGCAGGTGCGGCACCCAGCCGGTGCC
>JBFIWG010000220.1:0-5890 GCA_041606495.1 Nocardioidaceae bacterium | reverse complement strand
GGTCTTCAGCATCGGGCGTACCCCGGTGCGCTGCTGGGCAACCGACTCCGCAGGCAACACGAGCTCGGTCGCGTTCACGGTGACCGTGCGGGGCGCCGGTGGCCAGGTCGCGGACCTCGCCGAGCGTATCGACCGGCTGCCGGCGGAGACGGCGCTCGGTCTGCGCCGGCAGGTGGTGGACGTCCGCCGGCTCCTGAGACAGGGTGAGCTGGCCAAGGCCTACGGTCGGCTGGCCGAGCTGCGCAGTGCGGTGGCATCTGCCGAGTTCGGTGCGGGAGCCCGGCAGCCGGAGAGGGGAGCCGACGATCATGAATGAGGAGCACCGTTTCCCGGACCCGGACGTCGCGGTCACCCAGATCCTGGTGGTCACTGATCTCGAACGGTCCCGCACCTGGTGGACCGAGGTCCTCGGCGCCTCGGTCTATCGTGAGTACGGCGGCACCAGCGTGGTGCTCTCACTGGCCGGCACCTGGATCCTGCTGGTGACGGGCGGGCCTCCGAGCGAGGACAAGCCGACTGTCTCCTTCGCGGCGCCGGCCGACCCCGACCGGGTCAGCCACGCGATGACGCTGAAGGTTGGCGACTGTCGCGCTGTCCATGACGAGCTCCGCTCGCGGGGCGGGACGTTCCTGACGCCGCCGTACGACTGGGGTGCCGAGGTGCGGGCGTTCCTGCGTGACCCGGACGGTCACCTGGTGGAGATCTCCGAGTCGACCTGAGGGGCACGCCATCGTTTGTGCACAGTTCGCTGCCGCGGACGCTTCGTCGCATTAGGCTCGTTCGTCATGAGCGCCTGGTTCCTCGACACCGCCCTGGTGATGGGCCTGCTCGGCCTGCTCGTCGGTGCCCTGGTCCCGGAGCTGATCGCGCGCATCCCCGAGCCCGTCCCGGAAGCCGATGACCTCACTGACGAGGCCGGCGGAGAGTCGGTGGCGGGCACGGTCGAGGTCAAGGAGCGCTATGACGCGATCGCCGCGCTCCCCGGTCTGCGGTGGAAGGCAGCGATCAGCACGGGGGTGGTCGCGGGGCTGCTCGGCGCACGGGTCGGCTGGGGCCCTGAGCTCGGCTTCCTGCTCTACCTCGCCCCGGTTGGTGTCGCGCTCGCGCTGATCGACTGGCGGACCCGGCTGCTGCCGACCAAGGTGATCGCACCGTCGTACGCAGTGGTCATCGTGCTGGCCGTCCTCGCGGCCTGGCTGGCGGGGGACTGGGACGCGCTGACCCGCGCCGCCTGGGGGTGGCTGGTCGCCGGTGGCACGTTCTTCGCGCTGTGGTTCATCTACCCCCGCGGGATGGGGTACGGCGACGTCCGGCTTTCCGGCGTGCTCGGCATCGCGCTCGGCTGGCTGGGCTGGAGCGAGCTGCTGACCGGGGTGTACGCCGGGTTCGTGCTCGGCGGCGTCGGGGGACTGCTGCTCTCGGCGTTGCGGATCGTGGACCGCAAGGCCTATCCGTTCGGCCCGTTCATGCTGGTCGGGGCGCTGGTCGGTGTCCTGGTTGGGCCATATGTCGCCGCTTGGTACGTGTGACCGGACGCTGAGCGCGCCGTGAAAGACTGTGCGGCATGCTGCGTTGGCTCACTGCGGGCGAGTCCCATGGACCTGCCCTTGTCGCTCTGCTCGAAGGACTGCCCGCTCACGTCTCCGTGACGTCGAGCGACATCGCGGACGCTCTGGCGCGGCGCCGGCTCGGTTACGGCCGCGGCGCGCGGATGAAGTTCGAGCAGGACGAGATCGAGATCATCGGCGGGATCCGGCACGGGCGGACGCTCGGCAGCCCGATCGCGATCCGGGTGGGCAACAGCGAGTGGCCCAAGTGGGACAAGGTGATGGCCGCCGACCCGGTCGACGAGGCCGAGCTCGAGTCCCTTGCCCGCAACGCTGCGTTGACGCGCCCCCGGCCCGGTCACGCGGATTTGGTCGGCATGCAGAAGTACGACTTCGAGGAGGCCCGGCCGATCCTGGAGCGGGCCTCGGCCCGGGAGACCGCTGCCCGGGTGGCGCTGGGTGCGGTGGCGTCGGCGTTCCTGGAGCAGGCGCTCGGAGCGCAGATCGTCTCGCACGTGGTGTCCATCGGGACGGCCAAGGCGCCGTACGGCTCGATCCCGGATCCTGCGGACGTGGCGCGGCTTGACGAGGACCCGGTGCGGTGCCTCGACGCCGACGCGAGCAAGTCGATGGTCGCCGAGATCGACCAGGCCCACAAGGACGGTGACACCCTCGGTGGCGTCGTCGAGGTGGTCGTCCACGGGCTGCCTCCGGGCCTCGGGTCCCACGTGCACTGGGACCGGCGCCTCGACGCGCGGCTGGCCGGTGCGTTGATGGGCATCCAGGCCATCAAGGGCGTCGAGGTGGGCGACGGCTTCGACCTCGCCGCCGACCCCGGCTCCAAGGCCCACGACGAGATCGTCCGGACCGAGGGCGGCATCCGTCGTACCACCGGACGCTCCGGCGGCACCGAGGGCGGCATGTCCACCGGTGAGATCCTGCGGGTGCGGGCGGCGATGAAGCCAATCGCCACGGTCCCGCGCGCGCTGCGCACCGTGGACGTCGCGACCGGTGAGGCGGCTGTGGCCCACCACCAGCGCTCCGACGTGTGCGCGGTGCCGGCAGCCGGCATCGTCGCCGAGGCGATGGTCGCGCTGGTGCTCGCCGACGTCGCGCTGGAGAAGTTCGGCGGCGACTCGGTCACCGAGACCCGGCGCAACGTGGAGAGCTACCTGTCCTCGCTGAGGTTTGCGTGACGGACGTCGTTCGTCCCCGCGTCGTCCTGGTCGGCGCGATGGGAGCAGGCAAGAGCACGGTCGCGGAGATCCTCGCCGAGCAGTGGGGGACCGAGGTCCGCGACACCGACCACGACGTCGAGGCCGCGCAGGGACGCAGCATCTCCGACATCTTCGTCGACGACGGCGAGCAGTACTTCCGGCAGCTGGAACGCGAGGCGGTGGCGACCGCACTGGGGTCGCACGGCGGGGTGCTCGCTCTCGGCGGCGGCGCAGTCCTGGACCCGACCACCCGCGAAGCGTTACGGGGGCATCGTGTGGTGTTCCTTCAGGTCGGTCTCTCCGACGCGGTGAAGCGGGTCGGCCTCGGCTCGGCGCGGCCGTTGCTGCTGGGTAACGTACGGGCCCGCGTGAAAGCACTGCTCGACGAGCGGCTTCCGGTCTACCGCGAGGTCGCCACCATCACCGTCGACACCGATGGAAAGGCGCCCGAGGACGTGGCGCGGGAAGTACGCGAAGCCGTGGAAGCGGCGGAGGGGGTCGAGGCATGAACGACCAGTCCACCTTGCACGTCGGTGGCGCAGCGCCGTACGACGTGATCATCGGAACCGGCCTGCTCGGCGATCTGCCTCGGATGCTGGGCGCCGGGGTCCAGCGCGTGGCGGTGATCCACCCGCGCGCGCTCGCTGCCACCGGTGAGGCGGTGCGCCAGGACCTGGCCGACCAGGGGTACGACGCGCACGGGATCGAGATCCCGGACGGCGAGGAGGCCAAGCTCGCTCCGGTCGCGTCGTTCTGCTGGCAGGTGCTCGGCCAGACCGGCTTCACCCGGTCCGACGCAGTCGTGACGGTCGGAGGTGGCTCGACGACCGACATGGGCGGCTTCGTCGCCGCGACCTGGTTGCGCGGGGTCAAGGTCGTGCACATGCCCACCACGCTGCTGGGCATGGTCGACGCCGCGATCGGCGGCAAGACCGGCATGAACACCACCGAGGGCAAGAACCTGGTCGGTGCCTTCCACGAACCCGCCGGCGTGCTCTGCGACCTGGCCACGCTGGAGACGCTGCCCCGCAACGAGCTGATCAGCGGTCTGGCCGAGGTGATCAAGTGCGGTTTCATCGCCGATCCGCGGATCCTCGACCTGGTGGAGGGCGATCCGCTCGCCGCCCTGGAGCCGGGCTCGCCCGTGCTGCGTGAGCTGATCGAGCGGTCGATCCAGGTCAAGATCGACGTGGTCGTCGACGACCTCAAGGAGACCGGCGGTGCGGTCGGGCACCCTGGCCGGGAGGCCCTCAACTACGGCCACACCCTGGGGCACGCCATCGAGCGGGTCGAGCGTTACAAGTTCCGGCACGGCGCCGCCGTCGCGATCGGGATGACGTACGTCGCCGAGCTGGCCCGCCTCGCCGGAAAGCTGGACGAGGCCACTGCCGAGCGGCACCGCACCATCCTGGAGCTCGTCGGGCTGCCGACGACGTACCGGGGTGGCGTGTGGGGCCAGCTGCACGACGCGATGAAGGTGGACAAGAAGTCTCGTGGCGACCAGCTGCGTTTCGTGGTCCTCGAAGGACTGGCCCGGCCCACTATCCTGCAGGCACCGGACCCGGCGCTGCTCACGGCGGCCTACGCCGAGATCTCGCGCTGACGTCGACCCAGGAGGCTCGCATGAAGGTGCTCGTGCTCAACGGCCCGAACCTGGGCCGGCTCGGCTCGCGTGAGCCCGAGGTCTACGGGTCGACCACGTACGCCGACCTGGTAGCCGCCTGCGAGAAGGCCGGCGCCGAGCTGGGACAGGACGTCGAGGTACGACAGACCGACTCTGAGGCCGAGCTGGTCGGCTGGCTGCACGAGGCCGCGGACGCGGGCTGGCCCGTCGTACTCAACCCGGCGGCGTTCACGCACTACAGCTACGCCCTTCGCGACGCCTGCGCCCAGCTCACCGCCCCGCTGGTCGAGGTGCACATCACCAACCCGCACACCCGCGAGGAGTTCCGGCACAAGAGTGTGGTGTCCGGGGTAGCGACCGGGGTGATCGCGGGGTTCGGCGTGGAGTCCTACCTCTTGGCGCTACGCGCTCTCGCCGGCCGCTGAGCTGGGCCTGCGGTCGTGCGTTGAGCGCGGCATGAGCAACCGATGATGCCGCGCGAACCGCGTGTTGGTTTGTCGTACCCACGTGGACCCGGTAGGAACGCACCCGTGCTTTCTTCGAGAACGAGGTCACGGTGACCGCAACCGACTACGACAGCTTCGCGACCGCCTACTCGGTGGAGAACGAGTCCAACCTGTTCAACGCGTACTACGAGCGACCTGAGATGCTGCGCCTCCTGGGCGAAGTCTCGGGTCGCCGCATTCTTGACGCGGGTTGTGGATCCGGGCCGCTGTCGGAAGCAATGCAGGCCAAGGGCGCGGTGGTGGTCGGCTTCGACGCGAGTGCAGCCATGGTCGACCTGGCCCGCCAGAGGCTGGGTGAAGGGGCCGACCTGCACGTGGCGGACCTCGGCGAGCCGCTGCCGTTCGCTGACGCCGATTTCGACGACGTCGTCGCATCCCTCGTCCTGCACTATCTGGAGGACTGGTCCGGCCCTCTCACGGAGTTGCGACGAGTGCTGAAGCGTGGCGGTCGTCTGATGCTCTCGGTGAACCACCCCGCCGCCTACGCGATCGTGTATCCCGAGGCCAACTACTTCGAGGTCACCCAGTACTCCGAGGACTACATCATGGGCGGCCAGACTGTGTGGCTGACCTTCTGGCACCGACCGCTGCACGCAATGACGGATGCCTTCGCCGCGGCAGGGTTTCGCATCGCTGCCGTCAGCGAGCCTCCTCCGGCGCCGGACACTCCTCTCGAGGTGCTTCCCCCCGGCTTGGAGCAGGGCCAGTCGTTCATGTGCTTTCTCTTCTTCGTCCTTGAGGCCGTCTGAGACCGGCTCAGACCGCTGATCGGTGAGCTAGGCGAGCTGATCGCGGCATGAGCGGACGTTCCGTGCGTCATGATCAAACTGGCACGCGCGGATGAGAGGAGACCAGGATGGCCAGGCTCGTGTTCGGGATGAACCAGTCACTTGACGGCTACGTCGACCACACGGCGTTCGAGCCGAGCGCTGTGCTCTTCCGCCACTTCATCAAGGAGGTCCAGTCGCAGGCCGGTTGTCTCTACGGTCGCCAGAT
>JBFIWG010000219.1:0-5970 GCA_041606495.1 Nocardioidaceae bacterium | reverse complement strand
GTGTGCGAGCCCCGCAGCCGGAGCCGGATGTCCCGCGAGAGCTCACCGAACAGCGGGATTCCACCGCCGATCAGCACCGGCGCGAGGGAGACGGTGATCTCGTCGACCAGGTCCGCGGCGAGGCAGGCCTGGATCACCTGACCGCCGTCGATGTAGACGTTGCTGGCGTCCCGGTCCAGGATCGCCCTCGCGGCGTCGAGCGTCTCGGCGACGGTGATCCGCGAGTCGGTGGATGCCAGCGTGGAGCTGAGCACGATCACGGTCTTGCCGTCGTACGGCCACTCCCCGAAGGTCAGCACCTTGTCGTAGGTCCCGCGCCCCATCAGCAGGTGGTCGACGTCGGGGTAGAACGTGTCCCACTCGAGGGCCTTCTGACTGGTGGTGATCTCCTCATGAGGTACGTCGGACGGCGGATCCGTGAGCCAGTCGAGGTCGGAGTCGGCCCGCGCGATGTACCCGTCGAGGCTGACCCCGACGAACACCCGACCTCGCCAGGTCCTGTTGTCGCTCATGATCGCCTCGCTCAGCTCTCGGACGTCGGCCGGAACCGGCAGATCTGGACGCCCGTCTTGGTGGTGGTGCTGCTGACCAGCTCCAGAGGACGCGACCGTCCGTCGTCGGGGAACAGCCGCTTCCCGCCGCCCAGGGTGATCGGCTCGATCATCAGGACGTACTCGTCGACCAGGTCGTGGCCGATCAGCGTGCGAGCCAGGCTGAGGCTGCCCATGACCTGGAGGTCGCCGCCTTCTTGGTCCTTGAGCCGGCGGACCGCCCCCACGACATCGTCGGCGGGGAGCAGCGTCGAGTTGTTCCAGTGCAGGTCGTCGGCGGTCAGCGTGCGGGAGGCGACGTACTTGTCGATCTCGTTCATCCGGTCGGCGAACGGGTCACCGCCGCGCTCGGGCCAGGCGCCGGCCATCACCTGCCAGGTGCGGCGCCCGAACAGCAGCGCCGTCGTGGACGCCAGCCCCTCGTCGATCACCGGCCCCATCGCCTCCGGGTCGAAGAACGGCATCGACCAGCCACCGTGCGCGAAGCCGCCGTCGGTGTCCTCCTCCGGGCCGCCCGGCGCCTGCGCCACGCCGTCGAGGCTGATGAACTCGCTGACGACCAGGCGCATGGCTTTCCCCCAGGGTGGTTGGCGTTGTACTGCAGACCTTGCCACTCAGCCCTGTCGTTCGGCCAGCGCATTTTCCAGCATGGCCACCAGCGCCTCGACCTGGACGTCGGCAGAGGTGGCGACCTCCTGGTCCGAGCCGTCGAGCGCCCGCGCTGCCAGAGCCGCCTTCGAGTCGATGAGCTCGGCGATCTTGGCGTCCAGCGTCTGCGCGGCGATGATCCGCCAGGCGGTGACGGGCTCGGACTGACCGATCCGGTGGACCCGGTCGATGGCCTGGGTCTGCTCCGCGTTGGTCCAGGACAGCTCGGCGAGCACGACGTTGCTCGCGACCTGCAGGTTCAGGCCCACCCCCGCGGCGGTGAGCGAGCAGACCGCGACCGCCACGTCGGGGTCGTTCACGAACGCGTCGATGTTGCGCTGGCGTACGACGGGCGTCTGGTCGCCGCGGATCGAGGCGTAGCCGATGCCTCGGGACTCCAACAGCTCCGAGGCCGCGTCCATCACGTCGATGTGCTTGGCGAAGAACACCACCTTGCCGGCGTTGCGGGCCAGCTGGGCGGCGTAGTCGGCGGCCAGCGCGGCCTTCGCCTGGCCGATGCGGCGGACCATGGCGAAGACGTTCTCGCCCGAGGACGAGTCCGTGTCGTCCGACTGCTCCCAGCCGGCGACCCGTCGTACCAGCTCGTGGTCGATGCCCTCGACGGTCTCTCCGGACCGTTCCTCGCGCGCGGCGATGGCAGCGTCGTACCTCTTGACCAGCCGCAGCGCGAGCTCGCGTTCGGCCTTGCCGATGGAGCGGGCGTCGGCGGCGTCGAGCTCGACGGGCAGGTCAGCGATGCGCCGGGACGGAATGTCGTCGGCGACGTCGACCTTGCGGCGCCGCACGATGCCGAGGTCGACCACGGCCTGGCGTGCCGCGGGGTGGAAGCCGCGGTCGAGGGGCGTCAGACCGGTCTCCTCGAGAGCCGCCATCAGCTCCGCGCCCGGCTTCTTCTCCTCGATCCAGCCGAGCAGCTGCCAGATCGGGCGGAAGTCGTCGATGTCGTTGATCAGCGGGGTGCCGGTCAGCGCCATCATCAGCGGTCGGGGGACCCGGTGCCGGATCCGGTCGGCGATCTCGAGGACGTGCTGGGATCGCTGGGACTTCTTGTTCTTGATGAAGTGCGCCTCGTCGACGACCATGCCCCGGAAGCCGTGGGTCGCCATCCAACCGACGTGGCGGTCCAGCACCTCGTAGTTGACCACGACGATGTCGGCGAACCCGTCGATCGTCTCGCCGCTGCCGTGGATCACGGTGGCGTTGCGGTTGGGCGTCCAGCGGGCGGCCTCACGGACCCAGTTCGTCTTCACGACGCTCGGCACCACGCACAGCAGGGGGTAGGCGTTCGCGGCCTGGGCGGCCAGCAGGGCTTGAGCGGTCTTGCCGAGGCCGGGCTCGTCGGCCAGCAGGAAGGTCCGGTGCCCGCCGGCTGCAGCGGTGATCACTTGGGCCTGGTGCGGCATCAGCTCGTAGCCGGCCGGCAGCTTCACCGACGTGGCCGGCTCGGGCAGCTCCATGCAGGACGGCGCGCCGGGGGCGGCGGTCTCGAACGAGCTCAGCAGCGGCGAGATCAGCTCCCACCCGGTGAGGCGTCCTTCCTTGGGGCGACGCGGCTGGGCGGCGGTGAAGTCGGGTGCCATGAATGGGTTCGCGAGCTGCGCGGCCATGACGGAAGGCGGCATGACCTGGCGTTCGGTCTGTACGACGGCGGCGCGTTTCGGCCGCTCCACCTCCGGGTCTGGCGTCAACCCACCGGCGATCTGCATCTCACGTTTCAGCCTCTTGGCGGAGTCGCTCACCTCGGCGTCGTCGGCGAGGAGCATGAACAGCGAGGGCTCACGGGCGGCGGTCTGCGCGAGGATCGTCGCGATCCCGTCGAGCCGCTTCAGCTGGGCCTCCCGCTGCACCTCGGTCAGGGTGGCGTCGGCCTTGAGGCGGGCCCGCTCGTCACGGACCAGCATCGCGACGGCCTGGAACTTGCCGCGGACGACCTCTCCGCGCTGCACGCTGGACTCCAGCGCGCGGGCTGCCTTGGCGAGGACAGGCAGGATGCCTTCGTTGTCGCGTTCACGACGACGCCCTCGTCCGGCGGTCTGCGCCGATCCGGAACGGCGCTGGCGGTGGCGGTCTGCCAACCGAATCTCCTCCTGCGTTTCACATGACGCTGCTCGGCGCCCCGACTGGGCGCCAAGCGCGCAAGCCCTCTGCCCCCTCGTCGGACGGCACGACAAGCGCCTCTGACGAAGCTTCGCGGGCACCGGGATGGTGCGCACTTCTGGAGCATCGGGCGCCGAGCTGATGCAGCGATACGGCCAGAACCAGAGGCTGCAGGGCTGGGAGGAAACCTCCCGGAAGCACACTCAACGAACCCGTGCTGTGTTCCACCATACCCGGAGCCGCCGCCGTCCGGCGCCAAAGCCGCTCGCCTCTGCCCTCAGCCGCGCAGGATCTCGATGCTGACGTCGAGATGTCCCGCGTGCCGGGCGTACTCGGCCAGCACGTGGAAGCAGATCCACTCGAGGGTCGGCGGGTCGCCTGCAAACCGACCGCCGGGGGCAGCGTTGGCGGCCATCGGATGCTCGACAAGGATGGTGCGCGTCCGCTCACCCAAGGCACGAAGTCGAGTCACCAGGGCCTCGGCCGTCACCTCGTCGGCGACCTGCCAGCGCGCAGTCGGGCTCGTCTCGCCGCTGTCGTCCGAGGTCCAGGGTTCGGGGACGTTCCAGTCACCCCAGGGCTGGTCCACCGGCTCACCGAGGAAGCCCCACACGAACCAACGCTGCTCCATGTGCAGCAGGTGGTTCAGCAGCTCCAGCGGTGACCAGCCGCTCGGCACCCTGGTCTCACGCTGCTCGGCCGGTGACAGCGACCGGACGGCTTCGATGATGTCCTCGCGCAGCCATTCGAGGTAGTCCGCCCATCTCTCGGCACCTGCCGGCGCGCTCTTGCCGGGCTCGCTCCCGCTCATCCGGCGAGCACCACGACTTTGCCGAGGGCACGTCCCTGCCCGACCTGGGCCAGCGCGTCGGGAACCTCTTCGAGGGTGAACGTCCGGTCGATGTGGATTCGGAGATCCCCGGCGACGCACATGGCGGCGACCGGCTCGAAGTGCGCCGGACCTTCCCGGACTGCGAGCACCCCGATCGAGCGACCGGTGACCCGGCCGGCCACCCAGCCGACGGTGAGGATCCGCAGGAGCACGTGCACCGGACCCCCGACGCATCGGTACCTGCCGCCGGGTGTCAGCGCCCGCCGGTAGGCGAAGACCGACCGGTGCGCGACCAGGTCCAGGATGAGGTCGTACGGCTGGCTCGTCCGGGTGAAGTCGTCCTCCCGGTAGTCGACCACCTCGTCCGCGCCCACCGACTTCATGAAGTCCAGCTTGCCCGCGTTGTCGACCCCGGTGACGTGAGCACCTGCGCGCTTGGCGAGCTGGATCGCCAGGGAGCCGGAGCCTCCGCCTGCCCCGTTGATCAGCACGCGGCGACCGGGTGCGGCGCCTTGCGTTCCCTGCAGGGCGATCGCCGCTGCCTGCGGGAGGGCAGACGCATCGGCGAAGGTCAGCTCGGCCGGCTTGAGCGCGAGAGCGGACTCGGGCGCGATCGCATACTCCGCGAAGCCGCCCTTCAGGGACAGGTTGTCGCCGTACACCTCGTCCCCGGGCTTGAACCGGGTCACCCCGGCCCCGACCTCGTCGACCACGCCGGCGATGTCGGATCCCAGAGTCCGACGTGCGGGGGCGCGGAGCCCGCCGATCCGGGCGTACGCCGGTGAGCCGCGCAGGCACTCCCAGTCGCTGAGGTTCACCGACGTGGCCGCGACCTTGACCCGCACCCGCTCCGACCCGGGCGTCGGGATCGGCACGTCCTCGACCCGTAGCACTTCGGGCGGGCCGTACCGGTCGTAGACGACCGCCTTCACGCGACGCCGCTCAGGAGAGGCCGACGATCGTGCCGTCGTCCAGCAGGTCGATCCGGGAAGCGGCGGGAGTCGCCGGCAGGCCGGGCATCGTCATCACGTCGCCGCACACCAGCACCACGAACCCGGCGCCCGCCGAGAGGCGCACCTCGCGCACGTGCAGGTCATGGCCGGTGGGCGCGCCGCGCAGGGTGGGGTCGGTCGAGAACGAGTACTGCGTCTTGGCCACGCAGATCGGCAGTCCGCCGTACCCGTTGGCCTCCAACCGCTCGAGCCGCCGCTGCGCCTTCAGGTCCCACGTCACGCTGGAGGCGCCGTACAGGCGGTGCGCCACCGTCTCCGCCTTCTCGCGCAGCGGCACGTCGTCAGGGTAGGTGAAGGAGAACGTCGACGGGTCGGCCTCCTCCAGCAGCGTGAGCACGCCCTTCGCCAGGTCGGTCGCGCCGTCGCCACCGTCGACGAAGTGCGTGGCGGCGTACGCGCGAACCCCCAGCGCGTCGACCAGCTCGCTGACCCGGGCGACCTCGGCGTCGGTGTCGGCCGGGAACCGGTTCAGCGCGACCACGCACGGGATGCCGTACACCTCGCGGACGTTGCGCAGGTGCCGAGCCAGGTTCTCCATCCCGCGCTCGATCGCGGCCAGGTCCTCCCGCCCGAGGTCGGGTACGTCGACCCCGCCGTGGAACTTGAGCGCCCGGACCGTGGCCACCACGACCGCGGCGTCCGGGCGCAGACCCGACTTGCGGCACTTGATGTCGACGAACTTCTCCGCGCCCAGGTCCGCGCCGAATCCTGCCTCGGTCACCACGTAATCGGCGAGCTTGAGCGCGGTCTGCGTGGCAAGCACCGAGTTGCAGCCGTGGGCGATGTTGGCGAAGGGGCCGCCGTGGAT
>JBFIWG010000218.1:0-6002 GCA_041606495.1 Nocardioidaceae bacterium | reverse complement strand
GGTCGTAGGAGGCGTGCAGGACCTCGACGTCCGGCACGTCGCGACCGGCCTCTCCGGCGGCGACGATCTCGCCGGCCAGCGCTCCGGCAAGGCTGGTCGACTCCTCGTCCGAGGCCAGCCACACCACCTCCGCGTCCGCAGCGGCAGCCAGCAGGTCGGAGGCCGTCGGGGACGGGAGTACGTCGATCCGGTGACCGGCCGCGGTCACGGCACGGAACACCGGCGCGGTGTCGTCGGAGGCAAGCACACTGTCTGCCGAGGACACCGCCTGCCAGGCCGGCCACGACATCAGCCCCGGGGCGACCCGGGGACTGGTGATCAGGAAGGTCAGCCGCACTGCTGCGTCGCAGGCAGCTCGGACACCCACGCGTCGGAGGGCTGGGCGCGGTCGCCGGCGCGGGCGCGCTCGGAGGCAGGCACGGACAGGGACGTGCCGCCGCGCTTGAAGCTGGCCTCCTCGAAGGTGCCGAAGCGCGGGTCGATCTCGACCTCGAGTCCCTCGACGAACTCCTGCCGGAGCCGCTGGCCCTCCGCGATGGCCTGGTCGTCGGACGCGCCGGGCCCGAGGGACCTGCGCCCGATCTCGATCAGGATGAGCTGCCCGGTGGCGAACTCCTCGAGGGCGTCGCGGAAGTTGTCCTTCTGGTCCTCGGGGAGCAGGGCGATCGACTGGGCGTTCGCGGCGACGGCCTGGGAGACCTGCTGCGGGCTGGCGGAGACGCCGACCTCTTCACCGAACATCCGGGAGAGCTCGCTGTCGAGCAGGATCTGCAGCGCGGCCTCACGTGCGCCACGCGAGGCGAGCACAGGCGCCGGCTGGCCCTGCGCCTCGGCGCTGGAGATGTTGGCCGCGCAGAGCGCCTCGGCGACACGGTCGACCTTGTCGTGCGAGATCGTCGAGGAGTCCACCACGGCCGCCGACCCCGGGTGCATGCCGGCACAGCCGGTGAGGGCCATCGTGGCAGCGGCTGCCACCAGGGACAGCTTCAACCTGCGACGCGAAACGATCACGACTTCTCCTAGCTCTCGCGGTGCTCAGCTGGTCGGGGCACGGTCCAGGACCGTGTCGATGACCTCACGTGCCCACGCCAGCATCTCCTCGTCGCGGATGGCAGGGCCACCGACGACTCGCGATGTGGGCTTGGGCACAAGCATCGTACGCACGCCGGGCTTCAGGATGCTCTTGGGGTATATGCGGTCAAGTCGGACCTTGGCCGAGTCGGGCAGGTCCACGGGCGCGAACCGGACGTACTTGCCCTGCTGCGTGACGTCGGTCAGCTTCGCGGCGCGGGCGCGGGCCCGGAAGCGTGCGACCTCGAGCAGGCTGGCCACGGGCTGCGGCGGCTCGCCGTACCGGTCGAGAAGCTCCTCGCGGATCTGGGTGACGTCGTCGTCGGACCGGACCTCGGCCAGGCGCTTGTACATCTCCAGCCGGAGCCGCTCGCTCTGGATGTAGTCGTGCGGTAGGTGCGCGTCGATCGGCAGCTCGATCTTGACCTCGGCCTCCTCTACATGTCCGTCGCCGCGGTACTCCGCGACCGCCTCGCCGACCAGACGGACGTACAGGTCGAAGCCGACGTCGGCGATGTGACCGGACTGCTCGCCGCCGAGCAGGTTGCCCGCGCCGCGGATCTCGAGGTCCTTCATCGCGATCGCCATGCCTCCGCCGAGGTCGGAGTGCTGGGCCAGGGTGGCCAGCCGCTCGTGCGCGGTCTCGGTCAGCGGCTTGTCCCCCGGGTAGAGGAAGTAGGCGTAGGCGCGCTCGCGACCTCGACCGACCCGGCCACGGAGCTGGTGCAGCTGGGAGAGGCCGAGGGTGTCGGCCCGCTCGATGAGCATGGTGTTGGCGTTGGACACGTCGAGCCCCGACTCCACGATCGTCGTACAGACCAGGACGTCGAAGCGCTTCTCCCAGAAGTCGACCATCACCTCCTCGAGCTTGTGCTCCCCCATCTGGCCATGGGCGGTGGCGACGCGCGCTTCTGGCACCAGCTCGCGGATCCGGGCCGCCGCCTTCTCGATCGACTGCACCCGGTTGTGGATGTAGAAGACCTGGCCCTCGCGGAGCAGCTCGCGGCGGATCGCGGCGGTGACCTGGCGGTCCTCGTAGGCGCCCACGTAGGTCAGCACCGGGTGCCGCTCCTCGGGCGGGGTGGTGATCGTAGACATCTCACGGATGCCGGTGATCGCCATCTCCAGCGTGCGCGGGATCGGGGTGGCGGACATGGAGAGCACGTCGACCGCGGTCCGCAGCCGCTTCATCATCTCCTTGTGCTCGACACCGAAGCGCTGCTCCTCGTCGACGATGATCAGGCCGAGGTTCTTCATCTTGATGTCCGGGTTGAGCAGCCGGTGCGTGCCGATGACGATGTCGACGCTGCCCTCGCGCAGGCCCTCGATGACCTCGTTGGCCTCCTTGTCGGTCTGGAAGCGGCTGAGGCCCTTGAGCACGACGGGGAACCCGGACATGCGCTCGGCGAAGGTCGAGTAGTGCTGCTGCACCAGCAGGGTGGTCGGCACGAGCACGGCGACCTGCTTGCCGTCCTGGATCGCCTTGAACGCGGCCCGGACCGCGATCTCGGTCTTGCCGTAGCCCACGTCGCCGCAGACCAGACGGTCCATCGGCACCTGCAGCTCCATGTCGCGCTTGACCTCGTCGACCGTGGACAGCTGGTCGGGGGTCTCCACGAACGGGAAGGCGTCCTCGAGCTCGCGCTGCCAGGGCGAGTCCGGTCCGAAGGCGTGACCCTTGGTGGCCTGGCGCGCGGCGTACAGCTTGATCAGCTCAGCAGCGATCTGCTTGACGGCCTTGCGGGCGCGGCTCTTGCGCTTGGCCCAGTCCGCGCCACCGAGCCGGTCGAGGCTGGGCTGCTCGCCACCGACGTACCGGGTGACCTGGTCGAGCTGGTCGGCGGGGACGTAGAGCCGGTCCGGCGGGTGGCCCCGCTTGGACGCGCCGTACTCCAGCACGAGGTACTCGCGGGTCGCGCCGCCGACCACGCGCTGCGACATCTCGACGTACTTGCCGACGCCGTGCTGCTCGTGGACCACGTAGTCGCCGGCCTTCAGCTCGAGCGGGTCGATCTGCCGCTTGCGCCGGGCCGGCATCTTGCGCATGTCCTTGGTGGAGGACTTCTGGCCGCTCAGGTCGTCCCCGGTGAGTACGGCGAGGCACTGCTCCTCGTCGACGAAGCCGTGGTCGAGGCAAGAGGTGGAGACGTAGACGATCCCCGGCTCGGGCGGCTCGTCGAGCGACTCGACCAGCCGCACCGGAACGTCGTGCTCCTTGAGCACCTCGGCCATCCGCTGCGCCGGGCCGTGCCCCTCGTTGACCAGAACGACTCGGGAGCCGTTGGTGAGCCAGGACTTCATGTCGGTGATCGCGCGCTCGATGTCGCCGCGGTAGGCATCGACCGGCTTGATCGGCACGCTGCGCGACTCGACGGCGCCGGCCTCCACATCCACGCCGGAGCTGACGATCTCGCCGAGCTCGTCGCGCAGTGGCTGCTCGAGCGCGGCCGCCTCCGGGTCGAGACCGAACGGCGACAGGCTCCACCACGGCTTGTCCTGGGCCAAACTCATCTGGCGGACGTCGGCAAGGGAGCGGTACGACGCGGCGCCGAGGTCGATCGGGGCCTGACCCCCACCGGCCGCTGCGGCCCACGATGCCTGCAGGAACTCGTCGCTGGTGGCGACCAGGTCGTGGGCCCTGCTGCGGGCACGTTCGGGGTCGAGGACCAGGATGTGGGAGTCCTCGGGCATCAGATCGATGAGCATCTCCATGTCATCGACCAGCGCCGGCGCCAGCGACTCCATGCCCTCGACGGCGTGCCCCTCGGCCAGCTTCTCGGTGAGCTCGGCGAGCTGGGGGTGGTTCTCCCCGAGCTGCTTGGCGCGAGCACGCACCTCGTCGGTGAGCAGGAGCTCGCGGCACGGCGGCGCCCAGAGCCGGGTCGCCGGCTCCAGCGAGCGCTGGTCGGCGACCGAGAAGGTGCGGATCTCCTCGACCTCGTCGCCCCAGAACTCGACGCGAAGCGGGTGCTCCTCGGTCGGTGGGAAGACGTCGACGATGCCACCTCGGACGGCGAACTCTCCGCGCTTCTCGACCAGGTCGACGCGTGAGTAGGCAGCACCGGCGAGCCGTCGTACGACGTCGTCGAGGTCGGCTTCCTGGTTGACGACGAGCTCCACCGGCTCGAGGTCGGCCAGACCGGCGACCTGTGGCTGGAGGATGGAGCGGACCGGAGCGACGACCACCTTGAGCGGGCCGTTGGTGGGGTCGGTGCCGGGGTGCTTGAGGCGCCTGAGCACGGCGAGACGCTTGCCGACGGTGTCCGAGCGCGGGGACAACCGCTCGTGCGGCAGCGTCTCCCACGCCGGGTAGTACGCGACCAGGGACGGGTCGACGAGGTCGGAGAGGTAGGTGACCAGGTCCTCGGCCTCACGCGCCGTCGCGGCGACCGCGAGGACGGTGCGGCCGGCGTCGACCAGGCCCTTGACCACGAACGGCCTGAGGGCGTTGGGAGCGGTCAGGTCGAGGGTTGGCACCTTGCCGTCCCGGGCGTCCTCGACGGCGGAGGCCAGGACCTCGTCGCGCAGGATGAGGTCGGCCAGACCCTTGAGGCTCACAGGGGCACCTTTCGTTGTTCCGCAACACGACCGCCCCCTGTCGGCGAGGACGAGGGGGTCGAACGTCGAGTCTACGGGGTGTCTGACGGGTCCCTTCTGGGGCTTGGCGCCTGGTCCGGCGTTGGTCGGATTGCCCTTGTGGACAACGGAAAAGTGTCGGTCGAAGTCCGTAGAATCGAACACATGTTCGACACGATCGAGGATCTGGACCCGGCCGCGGTGCTGGGTCGCGCCGCGGACCGGCGCCGGAGCGCGGACGCCGCGGAGGCCGAGCTGCTCGCGCTGGCCGCGCACTGGGCCGACCTGCACCCGGTCCTCGACGACCCCGCCGCGGGCGTTCGGGTGCCGGGGATGCAGCGGCTGATGCCGCTGGCCGGACCCGGCACCCCACCGGTCGCCGAGTTCGCCCCCGCCGAGCTGGCCGCCACCTTGGGCATGTCCACCCTCGCCGGGCAGCAGCTGGTCGGCGACGCCCTGGAGCTGCGGCACCGGCTCCCGCGGCTGTGGGCCCAGATCATGGCCGGGGACCTGCAGGCCTGGCGCGGCCGCAAGATCGCCGAACGCACCCGCTGCCTGCCCGTCGAGGCCGCGGCCTGGGTCGACGCCCAGGTCGCACCGTTCGCGCACAAGATCGGCCCGGCCCGGGTCGCCGCGCTGGTCGAGGCCGCGCTGATCCGGTTCGACCCCGAGACCGCCGCGGAGAGGGCCCGCAAGGCCGCCGAGACCCGCGGGGTGTGGGTCTCCGATGAGATGACCGACGGCACCCGCTCGATCCGGATCGAGACCGACGCCCTGGACGCGGCCGCCTTCGACGACACCATCGGCGCGATCGCCGCCGCACTGGCCGGCCTGGGCGATGAGGACACCGCCGACCTGCGCCGGGCCAAGGCGGTCGGGGTGATCGCCGACCCCCAGGGCACCCTGAACCTCCTCACCCACGACCACCCGACCACCGATGACCCAGCCACCTGGAACGGCGACCGCGACGACGCCGTCAGCACCCGGTCGTCTCGGCGCCGCGGAGGCGGACGACCGAAGGTGGTGCTCTACCTACACCTGTCCCAAGAAGCCCTCGGCGGCGGCCAAGGAGTCGGCCGGGTCGAGGGCCTGGGCCCGGTGCCGGTGGAGCTGATCCGGGACTGGGTCGGCCGCTCCGAGGTGGTCGTCAAACCCGTGCTCGACCTGGCCGACCGGACGAGCGTGGACGCCTACGAGGTCCCCGACCGGATCAGCGAGACCGTGCTGCTGCGCAACCCCTGCTGCCCCTTCCCCTGGTGCAACAACACCACCCGCCGCAAGGACCTCGACCACATCGAGCCCTACCGGCCACCCGGCGACGGCGGCCCACCCGGCCAAACCAGCACCGACAATCT
>JBFIWG010000217.1:0-6035 GCA_041606495.1 Nocardioidaceae bacterium | reverse complement strand
GCTCGAGCCGCGGACGGTCAAGCACAGCCAGATCATGGCCGCCAGCGCGCTGTCCTCGCTGGGGACCCAGGTCGGGCTGCTCGCCGGACCGGCGGTCGGCGGCGTGCTGATTGCGACGGTCGGGATCGGCTGGTGCTTCGTGGTCGACGTGGCCGGTCTCGTGGTGGCCACGGCTCTGTTCGCAGCCCTTCGGCCCTACCCGGTCACCGACCGCAGCAACCCGCCCTCGCTTCGCGGCATCCACGAAGGTCTCACCTACGCCCTGCGGCGACGCGACCTGCTGGGCACCTACGTGGTGGACATCGTCGCGATGCTGATGGCGATGCCGACCGTTCTGTTCCCCGCCCTGGTGGAGGAGGTCTTCGACAAGCCTGCGCTGCTCGGCCTGCTTTACAGCGCCGGCACGGTGGGGAGCCTGCTGGCTACCGCCACCTCCGGCTGGACCGCGCGCGTCCATCACCACGGGCGCGCGGTCGTGATCGCGGCGATGGCGTGGGGCGTGGCGGTCGCCGTCGCGGGCGTCATGCCCGACATCTGGCTGGCGCTGGCGTTCTTCACCCTGGCTGGGGCCGCCGACATGATCAGCGGGATCTTCCGTGCCACGGTGTGGAACCAGACCATCCCCGACTCCATGCGCGGCCGGTTGGCGGGCATCGAGATGCTGTCGTACTCGCTCGGTCCTCTGGGCGGGCAGGCCCGCTCCGGCCTCGTCGCCGACGTGTGGAGCGTGCGTGGGTCGATCACCAGCGGCGGTGTGCTGTGCGTGGTCGGTGTCGCCGCGACGGCGTTCTGGCTGCGGGACTTCTGGTCCTACGACGCGCGCACCGACGAGCACGCCCAGCGTGAACGCGAACTGCGCGAGCAGCGGGGCTGAGGGCGGCTCTCCGACTAAGGCGGGACCCGGGCTGCGAATAAGGATCACTCCCGATGTGCGGGCCCTCCTTAGAGGCGCAGGCTCGACGTATCGAGTTCGAGACCTATGTCGAGGAGCAAGCCATGTTGATCGCAGAGCCTTTCCTGCAGGCGGAGCTGGAGTACCGACGCAACCGCATCGACTCGTCGTTCCCCAAGAGCGACCGACGCCGGCGCACGCGGCGGCTTCGCAGGCGTCACCCGAGTCCGAGCTGGTCCCGCAAGATCCGCCTGGCGACCTGACTCGTCGGCAGGTGGACCACGGGATCCCCGGAGGTGCTGAAACGGTCGGTACCAGCGGCCATGATGGGTGACGTGCCGGTTCACCACCACACCACGACGACCCCCTTCGTCGGACGGGACCGCGAGCTGGACCAGCTGGTGGGCCTGGTCCTGGGTGCGGACGCGCCTCCGCCCGCGACGGCGACAGGGGTCGTGCTGCTGGTGGGGGACGCGGGGGTCGGGAAGACGAGGCTGCTGTCCGAGCTGGGGATCAGGGCTGCAGGCTCCGGATGGCGACGCCTGGTCGGGCACTGCCTCGACTTCGGCGACAGCGGTCTGCCCTACCTGCCGTTCAGTGAGGCGCTGGGAAGGCTGGCCCAGGAGTCGCCCGCGCTCACGGAGGCGATCCTCCACGACCACGCGGCTGCACGTCACCTGATGCCTGGGCGACGCATGGTCAGCGAGCCAGGCGCCGACGACACCGAGTCGACCGACCGCGGCGAGCTATTCGAAGCGGTGCACGCGCTGCTCGAGCGGGTCGCGGGGCAGTCGCCGCTGCTGTTGATCGTCGAGGACGCGCACTGGGCCGATCAGTCGACGCGGGACCTGCTCAGCTTCCTGTTCACCCGCTCCTTCAGCCAGCCGGTGTCGATCGTCGTGTCCTACCGCGGTGACGAGCTCCACCGGCGCCACCCGCTTCGTGCCGCCAGTGCGCAGTGGAGCAGGGTTCCGGGCGTCCACCGGCTCCAGCTTCCGCCGCTGAAGGATGCCGACGTGCGCAGCCTCGTCCGCAGCATCCACGAAGGTCCGTTGACCGAGAAGAGCATGCAGACGATCGTGGACCGCGCCGAGGGCAACGCGTTCATGGCCGAGGAGCTCGTGGTCGCCAGCGAGCTGGGTGGACGGGCCCTGCCCGACGACCTCGCCAACCTGCTGCTGGTGCGCATAGACCAGCTCGACGACGCCGGTCGGACCGTGGTGCGTGCGGCGGCCTGCGCTGGTCGGCAGGTCAGTCACGAGCTGCTCGCCACGGTCGTGGATCTCGACGCCACCGGGCTCGAGCAAGCCCTTCGGGATGCTGTTGAGCACCACGTGCTGGTTCCGGCCGGCGCCGGCAGCTACGCCTTCCGGCACGCCCTCCTGGCCGAGGCTGTGTACGACGACCTGCTGCCCGGTGAGCGGGTGCGCCTCCATGCGGCGTACGTCGATGCGCTGCGCGACCACGGCGCGGACGGCACGGCGGCCGAGCTGGCACATCACGCCCGCGCTGCCCACGACATCGGCACCGCCGTGCAGGCGAGCATCGAGGCCGGTGACGAGGCAATGGCGGTCGGTGGTCCGGACGAGGCCGCCCGGCACTACCTCCTGGCGCTGGAGCTGCTGTCGGATCGCGACTCAAGGTCAAAGCTGGTGGAAGGCATCGATCTGGTGGCGCTCACCGCCCGCGCCAGCGACGCGATCATGTCCGCCGGCAACCCGCATCGCGCGCTGGCCCTCATCCAGTCGCAGCTCGCCGCACTGCCGGCCGATGCCCCGAGCATCGACAGAGCACGGCTGCTGACGAACCTCGCCTCGGCGGCTCTGATGGGTGACACCACGGTGAGTGCGCTCCAGGCGATCACCGAGGCGCTGACCCTCGTCCCGGAAGGCACCAGCAAGCTGCGCGCGAAGGTGCTCAGCGTCCTCGCGCGCGCCAACGCGGACCGGCAGCGTGACGACGAGGCGCTGCGCTCTGCCGAGCAGGCGCTGGCCATGGGCGAGCAGCTCGGTCTGAGGCGGGTGGTTGCCGATGCCACCACGACGCTGGCCAAGATCGCGGAGAAGGCGGGCGACCCGGAGTCGTCTCGGCTGGCCTTCGAGAAGATCGTCGAGCAGGCCCGCGGGGACGGTGACGTCGTGGGGGAGCTCCGGGGCCTGCACCACCTCGGCGGCATGTACTTCGAGTCCGGGCAGCTCGATCAGGCCAGTCAGGTCTACGCGGTGGCGATTCTCCGAGCCGGTGAGACGGGGCGACCGTGGGCGCCGTACGCCTTCGATGCCAGAGTGCTGGCCTCGATCGGCGCCTACGTCACCGGGGACTGGGAGGAGGTGGACCGGCTGACCGATGTGACCGGCCAGACCCCGCCCGAGATGGCCGAGGCGATGCTGGCTGCGGTACGCCTGGCCGTGGATGCCGGACGGGGCAATGCCTCGGCCCTGCAACGCCTGCCTTGGATACGTTCCTGGTGGGAGAAGGACGGGTTGCTCAGCATCGCGAGCGGGTCCGCCGGGATCGACCTGCTGGGTGACGGCGGAGACGTGGCTGCGGCGATCAGGCTCCACGACGACGTCATCCGCAGTGTCACCAGCCTGTGGCAGTCCGACTTCTTCATGGCCAGACTCCGGCTGAGCTCCCTCTTGCTGGGGCAGGTGGCCTCAGCGATCGCGAGCCCCGGAGCTTCCGGGCGGCCGGCGCTGGTCGAGCGCGCCGATCAGGCGCTCGAGGATGCACGTGAGACCTGGCGCTGCGCCGAGCGGCGAAACCGGCGCGTTGGCCCGGAGGGCAGGGCGTGGATGGCCAGGGCCGAGGCCGAGCACCTGCGCGTGAGGTGGCTGAGCGGGGGCGACGTCCCGCCCTCGGACGAGCTCGTCACCGGCTGGCGTCGGACGGTGGAGGCCTTCGCGGAGTTCGGTCACGTCTTCGAGCTTGCGCGATCCCGCGCTCGGCTCGCCGTCGTGCTGCGCTCCCTCGGAGAGCACGCAGAGGCAGAGCAGGTGGCCGAGGCGGCATCGGCCGCCGCACGGGCTCTCGGCGCGCGACCGTTGCTGAACGAGCTCGCCGCGGCTGGGTCGCACCGCGCCGCGGCCTCTGGCACCGACCGCGCCGTCGCCACCGCGACCTCGACCCGGCGGGACGCTCCACTGACACCGCGCGAGCGGGAGATCCTCGCCCTGGTCGCGGAGGGCCGCAGCAACAGCGAGATTGCGCGGCGGCTGTATATCAGCGCCAAGACGGTGAGCGTGCACGTGTCGAACGTGATGGCCAAGCTCGGTGCCGGTAGCAGGACCGAGGCAGCGGCTATCGGTCGACGGCAGGGCCTGGTCCGCGACTGACGCCATCGTTTTTCAGTTGTCCGGCGACTGGGTCGTCACGACTTCTCCGCCTGCGGCATCTCCCACGGCGCCCTGGGCAGGACATCCCCGGTCTCGAGCAGCGACTTGAGGTTGGCGAGGACCGCCGGCCAGCCGCGAGAGATGCCGTCGAGCATTGCCTGGCTGGGCAGGTTCTCGTGGGTCACCGTGAGGCGCACGATGTCGTGGTAGGTCTCGACCAAAAACACCGCGACCGACGGTTCGCTCTCCGGGGCGGCGCCGGGATCCTCGAAGGTGATGGCGAGTCGCGTCGGCGGGTCGGCCTCGAGCACGCGGCCGACGATGTCGACACCCGAACCGTCCAGCCGCCGGTGCTCCCATGGCGAGCCCGGTTGCCAGTCCGACACATTGTGGTGCCCCCAGTAGCGCGCCGTCAGGTCGGCTTCCGTCAGTGCCTGCCACACCTGCTCGGCGGTGGCGCGGATGTAGGTGACGTAGACGTAGGTCGGCACTGCCGTCGTCTCGCTGGTGGTCATGGCGTACTCCTCTGCTTGGCGCTTGATCGCGCTGATCGCCTGTAGCCGTGGCTTCTCGAAGCCTGCGATCCAGCGCTCCTCGATCTCTTGGATCGGGGTGGGATTGAGGTAGTGCAACCGCTCCCGTCCCCGCCGTACGACGGTGACGAGGTTGGCGTTCTGAAGAACGTCGAGGTGCTGGGTCGCCGACTGTCGCGCCATGGCGAGCTGTCCGCACAGCTCGCTCAGCGTCTGGCCGTTGCGCTCGCGCAACCGGTCGAGCAGCAACCGCCGCGTGGGATCGGCCAGCGCCTTGAAGATCGCGTCCATCTGGCGCGTCTCGTCGTTCACGCGAGCAAATATGCAGGCGTCTACCTGCATATGTCAAGAACAATGATCGCCACGGCCGGATCTGCGCCGACCGGGGATGCCAAGGGCTTTCCCCGCGAGTTCACATACTCGTAGTATGCAAAGACGCCTAGCAGGGGAGAGCGCCTCACATGACGCAGACCGACGACCGGTTCGCCAGGATGCACCCGCGGAACGCGGGCGCCGTCCCGAGGATCCCCGCGCGTGAGCTGCCGCGCGGCCCGCGCTGGCCGTCCCTGCTGCAGAGCATCGCGCTGATGCGGTTTCGCCACCGCTTCGTCCCCGCCATGCACCGCCGGTACGGCGACGTGTTCACCGTCCGGACAGTGCCCAAGGCCTCGCCGCTGGTCCTCTTCACCCGGCCCGAGCACGCGAAGGAGATCTTCGCCGGCGACCCAGAGGTCTTCCACGCCGGCAAGGGGAACGCGATCCTCGGGCCGATCATGGGCGAGCACTCCCTGCTGCTGCAGGACTCCGGCGAGCACCGGCGGGCCCGCAAGCTGCTGATGCCGGCGTTCAACGGTGCGGCGCTGCGTCGCTACCAGTCGGTGGTGAGCGCCTTGGCGAAGGAGGAGGTCGCCGCCTGGACGCCCGGCGTGCCGTTCCGGTCGCTGGACCGGATGAACGCCCTCACGCTCGAGGTGATCCTGCGCGTCGTCTTCGGGGTCACCGACGAGGGCCGGCTCTCGCAGCTGCGCCCGCTGGTCAACCGGACCGTCGACGTCAGCCCGGCGGTTCTGCTCGGCTGGGGCTACCCGCTGCTGCAGCGGTTCGGACCCTGGCGGGCGACTGTCGAGAACCAGTGTGCCCTGGACGAGGTGATGTACGCCGAGATCGCCGAGCGTCGCGCGTCCGCTGACCTGCACGAGCGCACCGACGTGCTCTCCCAGCTGCTCGCAGTCGGCTCGAGCGAGGAGGATGGTCTCTCCGACGCGGAGCTGCGGG
>JBFIWG010000216.1:0-6061 GCA_041606495.1 Nocardioidaceae bacterium | reverse complement strand
TGTCCTCGTGGGTGTGGTCGTTGTGCGTGGGGTAGCCGGGCCCGAAGGTCGCTGGCCTCCTAACCGAGGACGGCCTCGATCTCGTCTGCCACCGCGACCATGCCGGCTGCGAACGGGTGGTAGGCCAGAGCCGCCGAGCGGTCGGTCCGGCGTCCGTTGACCCACGGTTCCTCGGCGCAGACGTCGTGGTTCTCGGAGGCGGCGTACATGTCCACGAACCGCGCGCCGGTGTCCGCGGCTGCGGTTTCGAGGGCGGCGTTGAGTGCCTCGGTGACATCGCCTGCGAGCTCGTAATCGCCGTCGGCGAACGGAAGGTCACGCGGGCAGCGGTCGTCGTCGGGCGCCAGCCGCAGGTACCCGACCACGACGACCTCCGCGTCGGGAGCGCGGCGCTGGACCTGGCGCACCGCCCTCGCCACCCGGTCCCCGATGCGCTCGGTCTGCGCCCCCAGGTCCACGCCCTGCGACTCCAGTGAGTCGGCGCACGGCGAGCCCTCCGGGTCGACCGCACGGAGGAAGGTGCAGGTCTGCACCAGGGTGCTGAACAGGCCGAAGTCGTTGCCGCCGATGCCGATCGTGACCAGCTCGGTGTCGCGGTCCACCGCGGCGAGCTGTGGCGGGACGTTCGCGTTCGGGACCGGCTCGTAGGGCTTGTTGAGCTCCCTGGTCCGCACGCCGCTACAGCTGACGTCGGTGAAGTCGTCGATCTCGAGCCGCTCGGCGAGCAACGAGGGGTAGTTCCCATCGGAGCGGAAGCAGCCGTCGGCGACGTCGGTGGTGGGCACGAACGGGCCGGCGGTGAACGAGTCACCCAGGGCGACGTAGGAGCTGAAGGTCGGAGCGGGCGCGGGTGCCGGCGGCTCGCCCGCACCGCTGGCGGTGCATCCGGTCAGGGTCGCCGCGACCGCGATCGTGACCAGCCGCGACGCCAAGCTCACCGTGGGTACCTCTCCGCCATGTCCTTGCGCACGACCATAGCCCCAGCGATCAACCGGAGCAGGACCGCTGCGGTGATGGCCTGTGCGGCCATCAGGCCGATCAGCACCATGATCTGGGCGGCACCGGCCTGGAGCGGGGTGCCGCCTCCGAGCAGGACGCCGACGAAGGCTCCGGGCAGGGTGACCAGCCCGACCGTGCGAGTCTGGTCGAGCCCGGGAGTCAGTGCCTCCTTGGCGCTGGGCTGGATCACCTCGAACGCGGCTTCCGAGCTGTGCAGGCCGAGCGCGAGCCCGGCCTCGTAGGAGCCGAACCCCTTGGAGATCTCGTCGTAGGCGCGGCGCCCGGTGAGGGTCGCTGCGGTCATCGCTCCGCCGATCACGATCCCCGCAGTCGGCACGATGCCGGCGCCGTTGAAGGGCACCAGCCCGGAGCCGAGGATCAGGGCCAGCACCGGGACGACGCCCGATGCGATGGCTACCCCGACCCACGGCAGCTGTGCCCGAGGGACGTTGATCCGGCCGGCCGAGGTCCAGGCAGCCACCGAGAACATCAGCAGCGCGAACCCCAGCGACCACCACACCGACCCGAGCACCGCCGCGATCACCAGCGACACCACGGCCAGCTGTACGACGGCCCGGGCGGCCGCGGTCAGGTGGTTGCGCTCGACGCCGAGCTGACCGACGACGGACGCCGCCACCGCGAGCGCCACGAGCAGGGCCAGTACGACCGCGAGCCGCCAGTCAGGCGCGGGTGCCGTCGCGACGGCGACGATCACGGTCGAGCAGCCAGGGACCGCGACGAGGCGGAGCCGTAGCGACGGCTCGGGTTGGCGCCGATGGCCTCGGCGCTCGGCTTGGTCTTGCGCGGTGCGGCCTTCTTCACCGGACGCTTCGGCTGGGCGACCTTCGCGCTCTTCGTGGCCGAGGCCTTCTTCGAGGCGGCCGCGGCCTTCTTGGCTCGCTTCGGCTCCTCGACCGTCGAGGACTCGTTGATGAACTCGTCCAGGATCCGCCAGGTGGTACGACGGGCGGCGCGGCCGGTGAGCATACCCAGGTGACCACCCGGCACGACCTCGAACCGGAGCCGCTCGGCGTTCGGGACCAGGTCGACGATCGGCTGGACGCACTTGACGGGAGCGATCGTGTCGGCGGCGCCGCCGAACACCAGGAGCGGGACCTTCAGGTTCTTCAACGAGATCTGGTGGTCGTTGTCCATGGTGACGGTGCCGGTGGCGAGCTGGTTGCCCTTGAGGATCCGGTGGTAGACCTGCCCGAAGGTCCGGCCCGGGTAGGCGATCATGTTCGCGGTGAAGCGGTCGACCGCCTCGACCTGAGCCAGGAAGTCGGTGTCGTCGAGGTTCGCGGCGAGCGCGATGGGCCGGGTGACGAGCTTGTTGAAGCTGGACAGCTGGAAGGCCCGTCGTACCAGCGGCTTCGGGGCGCCGCCGAGCAGGCGGTACAGCTGGGTGACCAGGCCGCCGCCGTCGGTGATGTTCAGCAAGGGTCGGATCGGCGCGACCAGTGGCACCTGGGTGACGTCGATGGGGGTGCCGAGCACGGTCAGCGAGCCGATCGGCAGGTCCTGCTGGTCCGCGGCCGTCAGCAGCGCGAAGATGCCGCCCATGCTCCACCCGACGACGTGGACCGGGCGCCCGCCCGCGTGCTCACTGACCTCGCGGATGGCTGCCGGGATCACCTCGTCCACCCAGTGCTCCATGCCCAGGATCCGGTCGGCGAAGGAGATCTCGCCGTACTCCACGAGGTAGGTGGGACGTCCCTCGGAGACGAGGTGCTCGACCAGCGAGCAGCCCCGGCGCAGGTCGAAGCAGATGGCGGGCGCCGCCAGGGGGGTCACCAGCAGCACCGGGTCGCCGTGCTCCTTGGCGGTGTTGCGAGGACGGTAGTGGTAGACCTCGCGCAGCACGCCGTCGTCGATCAGGGTGCGGGGCATCGGTCGAAGATCGGCCAGTCCGCCGTACAACATCTTGTGGGCGACATTGCTGGCCGCTGAGACGACCTGGTCCGGTTTCGGGATCAGATCCATAGCGGCAGGATACCGCCGCGGTCACATAACGGGCGGACCGGTCAGCTGCGGCGCGCGGGGCGAACTTGCTTGTGGTGCTGGGGTCTGGCCTCGGCGAGCACGTCGAGGAACCCGTTCGCCCAATCCCGCACGTCGTGCTCGGTCACGGTGCGCCGCATCGCCTTCATCCGCTTCGACAGGTCTCGCGGCTCGGCGTTGAACGCCTCGAGGATCGAGGCCTTCATGCCGTTGATGTCGTAGGGGTTGACCAGGAAGGCCTGCCGAAGCTCGTCGGCGGCGCCTGCGAACTCCGACAGCACCAGCGCTCCGTCGCCGTTGAAGCGGCAGGCGACGTACTCCTTCGCGACCAGGTTCATGCCGTCCCGCAGGGGAGTGACGACCATGATGTCGGCGGCCTGGAAGAGCGCCGCCATCTCGTCTCGGGGGTAGGAGGTGTGCAGGTAGGCGATGGCCGGCCGACCGATCTTGCCCAGGTCGCCGTTGATCCGCCCCACCAGCCGGTCGATCTCGTCGCGGAGCACGCGGTACTGCTCGACCCGCTCCCGCGACGGGGTCGCCACCTGGACGAAGACAGCGTCGTCGACGTCGATGTGGCCCTCCTCGAGGAGCTCGCTGAAGGCGCGCAGTCGGGCGTAGATGCCCTTGGTGTAGTCGAGTCGGTCCACGCCGAGCAGCACCCGTTTCGGGTTGCCGAGCTGCTCCCGGATCTCCTTTGCACGTTGCTGCACCGGCTCGCTGCGGGCCAGCTCTTGAAGGCCCTTGACGTCGATCGAGATCGGGAAGGCAGCAGCCTGGACGCTGCGACCGTCGGGCAGGTAGACCATGTCCCGGTGCGTCTTGTGGCCGACCCGCTGGCGGACCAGGCGGACGAAGTTCTGCGCCGCGCCGGGACGCTGGAAACCGACCACGTCGGCACCGAGCAGGCCCTCGAGCAGCTGCCGGCGCCAGGGCAGCTGCTGGAACAGCTCGGCGGGCGGGAACGGGATGTGCAGGAAGAAGCCGATCCGCAGATCCGGGCGGAGCTCGCGCAGCATCGAGGGGACCAGCTGCATCTGGTAGTCGTGCACCCAGACCATGGCGTTCTCGGCGGCCACCTCTGCCGCCTTCTCCGCGAAGCGACGGTTCACCCGGACGTAGGCGTCGAACCACTCGCGGTGGAACTCGGGCTTGGCGACCACGTCGTGGTACAGCGGCCACAGGGTGGCGTTGGAGAAGCCCTCGTAGAACTCCTCGACCTCGTCCTCGGACAGCCGGACCGGGATCAGCGACAGGCCGTCCTCGACGAAGGGTTCGAGCTCCTCGTCGCCGGTCCCTCCGGGCCACCCGATCCAGGCGCCGTCGTTGGCGCGCATCACGGGTTCGATCGCGGTGACCAGGCCGCCGGGGGAGCGTCGCCAGTGCACCGAACCGTCGGCGTCGACGACGCGGTCCACGGGCAGACGGTTTGCGACGATCACCAGGTCAGCGGACTGCTTGGGGGCGCGGGAGTCGTTCACGGCTATGACCCTAGTCCGTCGGGCGACAGGTTGGCAGGCCCGTCGTACCCGGTCTTGGAGCTCTCAGTCAGTCGACGTGCTCGGTCGGCACGATGTGCCGCTCCTCGGAGAACAGGCAGGCGTCCTCGTGCGAGGTCGAACGGATCTTCAGCACCGGGTCCTCGTGGGCGCAGCGTTCCTGCGCCTTGAAGCAGCGCGTCCGGAACCGGCACCCCGACGGTGGGTTCGCCGGACTCGGCACATCACCCTCGAGCGGGATCCGCTCCACGTCCTGCGCGAGCACCGGGTCCGGGATGGGTACTGCGGAGAGCAGCGCCTGGGTGTAGGGGTGCGCGGGGTGCTCGTAGATCTCGTTCTCGGTGCCGACCTCGACGATCCGGCCGAGATACATCACCGCGACCCGGTCCGAGGCGTGCCGGACCACCGACAGGTCGTGGGCGATGAAGATGTAGGACAGCTCGAACTCGTCCTGAAGCCGCTCGAGCAGGTTGATGACCTGGGCCTGGACCGAAACGTCGAGGGCGGAGACCGGTTCGTCGCACACGATGATGCGTGGCTTGAGCGCCAGTCCGCGCGCGATCCCGATCCGCTGCCGCTGGCCGCCGGAGAACTGGTGCGGGTAGCGGTTGATGTGGTCCGGGTCGAGCCCCACCACTTCCAGGAGCTCCTGCACCCGCTGGCGGCGACTTCCCTTCGGCTCCACCTCGGGATGGATCTCGAAAGGCTCACCGACGATGTCGCCCACGGTCATCCGCGGGTTCAGCGACGTGTAGGGGTCCTGCAGGATGATCTGGATGTCGCGACGCAGTTCGCGCAGGCGCTTCCGGTCCATCGCGAAGATGTCCTCGCCCTGGTAGAAGGCCTGGCCGGCCGTGGGCTTCTCCAGCCGCAGGAGCAGCTTGGCCAGCGTCGACTTGCCGCAGCCGGACTCGCCGACCACCCCCAGGGTCTCGCCGGAGTAGAGGTCGAAGTCGATCCCGTCGACGGCCTGGACCTGGCCGATCGTCTTCTTGAAAAGGATCCCCTGGGTGAGCGGGAAGTGCTTGACCAGTCCGCGGACTTTCAGCAGCGGCTCAACCACCGAGCACCTCCTCGTAGTAGTGGCAGGCACTGCGACGCGTGTCGCTGACCTCGTAGAGCGGGGGTACGTCGGTGCGGCAGTTGTCGCGGACGTAGGGGCAGCGCGGGTGGAAGCTGCAACCCGGAGGGACCCGCATCAGGTTCGGCGGGGCGCCCTCGATGGGGCTCAACGGGTTGCCCTTCTGCTCCAGGCGCGGGATCGAGGCGATCAGGCCCTCGGTGTAGGGGTGAGCAGGTTTGGCGTAGATCTCCCGGATCGGTGAGGTCTCCACGATCCGGCCGGCGTACATCACCGCGACCCGGTCGGCGACCGAGGCCACCACGCCGAGGTCGTGGGTGATCAGGATCAGGCCCATGCCGGTGTCCTGCTGGAGCTCGGCGAGCAGCTCCATGATCTGGGCCTGCACGGTCACGTCGAGCGCCGTGGTCGGCTCGTCGGCGATCAGGATGTCGGGCTCGAGTGCGAGTGCCATCGCGATCATCACGCGCTGCCGCATTCCGCC
>JBFIWG010000215.1:0-6086 GCA_041606495.1 Nocardioidaceae bacterium | reverse complement strand
GGGCCGTGGGCGCACGCCGCGACCGAGTCGGCCCTGCCCGGGCCTCGGATCGATCTGGTCCCGGAGATGGCCGCCTGGTGGGACCGGTGGCTGCGCGGGACGGCGCGGCCGGTCGACGACGGGCTGGAAGGCCGACCGGCGATGACTGCGTTCGTGCGCTCGTCCACCAGACCGGAGCCGGACCTCGACACCACTGACGGGTACTGGCTCCGCGAGGAGTGGCCCTGTCCGCGTGTGACGCCGGAACGGATCGCTCTCGAGGAGCGGCCTCCTCTGGTGGTGCGGCCGGACGTGGGGGTCGACGCGTGGATCGACTGTGCCGGTCACCTGCCATGGGGCCAGAGCAGCGACCAGCGCCACGACGACGCGGAGTCCTTGACCTGGGACGGGCCGGCCGACGAACGGACCCTGCTCGGCCACCCGGTGGCACGGCTGCGGCTGTCGGTGGACCAGCCGGCCGCCATGGTGGCACTGAAGCTGTGCGACGTGTTCCCCGACGGCACGTCCGCGCTCGTCAGTCGCGGCTCGCTCGACCTCACGCACCGTGACGGCTCGGCCGAGCCGGCGGCGCTGGAACCGGGGAAGGTGTACGACGTCGACGTCGTGCTCGACGCCTGTGCCTACTCGTTCGCCGCCGCTCAGCGGCTGCGCGTGACGGTGGCCGGGGCCGACTGGCCGAACACGGTGGCCCCTTCGCAGCCGGTCACGCTCACGGTGCACGGCGGGCACGTTGACCTGCCGGTCTGGTCGGGCGTGACGCCGTACCCTCCGCCGGTGCTGGTCCCCGGGAAGGCCGATCCGGAGGAGGAGCCCGACGGCGTGGTGTGGCGGGTGGAGCGGGACGTGCTGCGGCGCGCCACCGAGTGCGTGGTGGCCCACGGCTCGACGTACGAGGTCCGCCACAGAGGCACCGTTACTGAGCGCTATGCGGGCACGGTCGGGGTCGACCGACGCAGCTTCACCCAGTGGGCCCGGGCGGACGTGTCGTTCGAGATCGCCTGGCCGGAGGCGACCGTGACCACCCGGTCCTCGCTCGACGTGCTGGTCGGCCCGGACGTCTACGACGTCACGATCGAGCTCGAGGCGCGGGAGGGGGCGGAGACACTGACCCGGCGTCGGTGGCAGCGCCGGGTCCCACGTCGGCTCCCGTAGCAGCGGTCGCGAGCCAGCAGGCCGCCGCGTGGCCGGAGCCGGGTGGCAGCACCGGCAGGGACTCGGTTCGACACCGCTCGTCGACCCCGGCGGCCGCGGCCGAGCCGTCGGCCAGCGCCGGGCAGCGCGGGTGGAAGCGGCAGCCGGCGGGGACGTTGCGCGGGTCCGGTGTCTCCCCAGAGAGCACGATCGGCTCGACCTGCTCCATCTCGGGTACGACGGACAGCAGCGCCCGCGTGTACGGATGGCGCGGATGGAGCAGGACGTCCTCGGTGCGCCCGAGCTCGACGATCCGGCCGCGGTACATCACCGCGATCCGGTCGGCGATGTTCCAGGCCAGACCGAGGTCGTGGGTGACCACCACGACGGTGAGCCCCAGCTCGTCCCGCAGGCGCAGCAGAAGGCCGAGGATCTCTCCCCGGATGGAGGCGTCGAGGCTCGAGACGGGCTCGTCCGCGATCAGCAGCTCCGGCTCGAGGGCGAGCGCGCCGGCGATCACGACGCGCTGCCGCTGGCCGCCGGACAGCTCGTGCGGGTAGGACATGAAGAACCGCTC
Organism: Nocardioidaceae bacterium; assembly: GCA_041606495.1. Classification (GTDB taxonomy): domain Bacteria; phylum Actinomycetota; class Actinomycetes; order Propionibacteriales; family Nocardioidaceae; genus Nocardioides_C. The sequence goes on along the minus strand of JBFIWG010000215.1, from coordinate 4,378 downwards.
CGGCGGACGGAGCCCGGCCTTGGCGAGCGCGTCCGCGACGAGTTCGGTCTCGGTGGTCTCGGAGCCCTCGGCGCGCTTGCGGTGCACGACGCGGTGAATGCGCAGGCCCTCGGCCACCGACTCGTAGACGGTCTGGCGCGGGTTCAGCGCACCGGTCGGGTCCTGCAGGATCAGCTGCACCCGCCGTCGGTAGGCGCGCAGTGCCCGTTGGCCGTACTCCAACCCGGAGCCGCCGAAGCGGACCTCACCTGTCGTCGGCCGCTCCAGCCCCATGAGCGTGCGCACCAGCGTGGTCTTGCCGCAGCCGGACTCGCCGACGAGGGCCACGATCTCGCCGGAGGTGACAGCGAGGTCGACCCCGTCCACGGCGTGCGCCGGGGTCCTGGCGCCACGTCCCGCGAACTCGACGCCGAGTCCTCGGGCCTCGAGCAACGGGCCGCTCATGCCGTCTCCAGGGTCTCGTCGGGCGAGGCCGCGTCGCGACGGTCGGCCACGCGGAGGCAGGCCGCGGACCGGCCTCTGCCGAAGGGCACGAGCACGGGGTCGACCGACGAGCACTGTTCGATCACGTCGGGGCAGCGCGGATGGAAGGAACAGCCGCTCGGCAGGTCCCGGGGATCCGGAGGGTCGCCCGGCAGGCCGGCGGGGGCGAAGCGTGCCGCCGGGTCGCCGACCCGCGGGAAGGCGCCGGCCAGTGCTGTCGAGTAGGGGTGCCTGGGGTCCTCGAACACCTCGGTGGCGGTGCCGGTCTCGATGATGCGACCGCCGTACATCACCGCCACGCTGTCGCAGGCCATGGTGAGCGCTGACAGGTCGTGGCTGATCATCAGCAACCCGACGCCCAGGTCCCGCACCAGCTCGGCGAGCAGGGAGAGCACCTGGGCCTGCACCATCACGTCCAGCGCCGTGGTCGGCTCGTCCGCCACCACCAGTCGCGGCCGGCAGGCCAGGGCCATCGCGATCATCACCCGCTGGCGCTGGCCGCCGGAGAGCTCGTGCGGGTACGCCGTGCCGCGGGCACGGGGCAGTCCGACCTGCTCGAGGAGCTCTCCGACCCGGTCCTCGGCCTCGGACGCGGAGACGGTCTCGTCGTGCACCCGGATCGGTTCGGCGATCTGCTGTCCGACGCGGCGCACGGGGTTCAAGGAGTGCAGCGCGCCCTGGAACACGATGGAGGCGCCGGCCCAGCGGAGCGCCCGCAGATCGCCCCAGCGCATCTCCAGCACGTCCTGACCGTCGACGAGCACCTGGCCGGCCAGGTCGGCGTTCGAGGGCTGGAGCCGGAGAATGGTGGAGGCGAGCGTGGACTTGCCGCAGCCCGACTCACCGGCGATGCCGAGGCTCTCCCCGGCGGCGAGGTCCAGGCTCACGCCTCGAACCGCGGGCAGCGCTCCCGCGGCGGTGCGGTAGGTGACGTGCAGGTCGCGGATCTGCAGCAGCGGTGCCGTGGTCATGAGCGCTCCCGGAGCCGTGGGTTGAAGATCTCCTCCAGCGCGCGCCCGACGAGCGTGAACGACAGCACGACCAGGATCACGCAGATGCCCGGCGGCACGATGTACCACCAGGCGCCGGTGGTCATCGCACCGGCGTCGAAGGCCTGGTCGAGCATCGAGCCCCAGGAGACCCGGAGCGGGTCGCCGAGCCCGAGGAAGGACAGGGTGGTCTCGGTCAGGATCGCGATGGCCACCGTGAGGGTCGTGTTCGCGAAGACCATCGGCATCACGTTGGGCAGCACGTGACGGGTCATCTGGTGCCAGTGGCCGGCGCCCAGCACCCGCGCACGTTCGAGGAACGGCCTGGCCTCGATGCTCAGCGTCTGCGAGCGGATCAGCATCGCGGTGCCGGGCCACGACGTGATTCCGATGACCAGCGCGATGTTGAAGAGCGAGCGTCCCAGCACGCTGGCCAGCACGATCGCGAGCGGCAGGAAGGGGATCACCAGGAACCACTCGGTCAGCCGGTACAGCACAGCGCTGGTCCAGCCCTTGAAGTGGCCGGCGGCCAGACCGACCAGGGTGCCGATCACCATCGAGATGCCGGTGGCGAGGAGGCCGACGAAGAGCGAGACCCGCGAGCCCCAGATCAGCAAGGTGAGCACCGAACGGCCGTTGTCGTCGGTGCCGAGCAGGAAGTCGCCGGAGGGTGCGTCGAGCACCCCGCCGGTGGCCTCGGTCACCTTCAGCCCGCCGGCGTCCGCGAGGACCGGGGCGGTAAGCGCGACCAGGGTGAAGACGACCAGGATGCCGAGGCCGATCATCCCGCTGCGGTGGCTGCGGAACTCCGCCCAGGTACGCCTGGCCGAGGCTCTCCGGCGGCGCCAGGTGACCTGTCGAGGGGTGAGAGAGACGGCTTCCTCCTCCCTCGCACTCATGCCTGCACCCGGGGGTCGAGCCAGGCGTACATCAGGTTCGCGGCCAGGTTCGCCAGGATCACGGCCGCGGAGAAGAAGAGGAAGGTGCCCTGCAGCAGCGGGAAGTCGGGCACCTCGAGAGCTTCCGTGGTGAGCAGACCGAGGCCAGGGATCGAGAACACCGTCTCGATCGTGATCGCGCCGGCGACCACGAAGCCGAGGTTGAGTGCGACGAGGGTGGTGGCCGGGAGGAGGGCGTTGGGTACGGCGTGGCGGCGCCGGACCGCGATGTCGCGCAGGCCCTTCGCGCGGGCCGTGGTCAGGTAGTCCTCACCCATCTCGTCGAGCAGCGAGGACCGCATGATCAGGGCGTACTCCGCGACGTAGGCGGCGGTGAGGGTGATCACGGGCAAGGTCAGGTGCCAGGCCATGTCGAAGACGCCCTCGAGCGACGTCGGGTCGACTCCAGGGGAGATCAGCCCACCCGTGGGGAACAGCCCCGGGAACGGGCCGACGCCGACGGCCAGGACCGAGAGCAGGATCAGTCCTAGCCACCACTCCGGCATCGCGTACAGCGTGAGCGAGGCGCCCGTCGTGGTCTTGTCGAACTTCGAGCCACGGTTCCACGCCGAGCGGATCCCGATCCAGAGCCCGATCATGGTGGCCAGCAGGGTGCCGATGCCGACCAGCAGCAGCGTGGGCCACAGCCGGTCGAGGATCAGCTCACCGACCGGCGTGCGGTACTTGAAGGAGAGACCGAACTCGCCGCTGAAGGTGTTCTGCAGGTAGGTCAGGAACTGCATCGGCAGCGGCTGGTCCAGCCCTAGGGTCCGGGTGAGCTCGTCGATCTGCTTCTCGCTCACCAGACGGTTGCGGGCGAGGGTGCGCACCGGATCGCCGGGCAGCACCCGGAACAGGAAGAAGTTGAACACCAGCACGAAGGCGAGGCTGCCGACCGCACCGGCGACCTTCCCGAGCACGTACCGCCGCTGGTGTCCGGTCATTCGCGGTCATCCGCGGTGCTGAGGTCCCTCCGCCGGAAGAAGAAGGCGCCGGCCAGGCCGACCACAGCCACTCCGCCGAGGGCGAGACCGCCGACGAGGGCGCCGTTCATGCCCCCACCGTTGCCGACCTCCGAGGAGACGGGACGGATGCCGAGGTAGTTGTGGACGCCGTAGCTGAACAGCATGATGCCGCCCGGGTCCGGCTGTGGCGTGAAGCCCTCCCAGCGGTCGCTGCGCCAGGCCTCGCCGACGGTGTTGTAGACGGTGACCAGGTAGGGAGCGTCCAGGTAGAGGATCTCCTGCATCTCCTTCACCATCGCGGCGCGCTCCTCGTCGTCCATCGCCGAGTGCTGCTGGCGGTAGAGCGCGTCGTACTCCTCGTTGCAGTACCAGGTGTCGGACCAGTTGCCGCGCTGGCCGCAGGTCATGTAGCTGAGCATCGAGTCGGGATCGGGCTCGACGTACCAGCCCCACTCGAACACGTCGAACTCGCCGTCGAGGATCACGTTCGTGAGCTTGCTGCTCTCGATCGACTCGACCTCGGCCGGGATGCCGAGCTTGCTGAGCCACTCCTGGAAGAACTGCATCACGTCGACGGATGTCTGGGAGTCGCTGCGGGCCATGAGCCGCAGCGACCGCATCGGCTTGCCGTCGGGCATCAGGCGGGTGCCGTCGGTGCCCATCGTGTAGCCGGCCTCGTCGAGGAGCCGCCCGGCTTTGTCGAGGTCGAAGGTGAACGCGACGTCCTCGCCTGGTTCCCAGTGGTAGGTGTCGTACGCCGGCGGCACGATCGTCGAGCCGGCGATACCGGCGCCCTGGTAGACCCGCTCCCTGAGTGCCTCGCGGTCGATGGCGAACCCGAGGGCGTAGCGGAAGGCGGGGTCGAGGACTGCGGGATGAGCGTCGCCGATGGGCTTGCCGGTGTCGAGGTTGACCGCGCCGGCGTTGAACGCGATCTCGTCGTAGCCCGGGGAGTCGCCGTTGTGCGCGGTGATGCCGGGCTCGTTCTGCAGAGCCTCCACCT
>JBFIWG010000214.1:0-6088 GCA_041606495.1 Nocardioidaceae bacterium | reverse complement strand
TCCGCTGCTCTGACTCAGTTCAGGAAGGTCGCTCTCAGGAGCTCTGTGTACTGCCTTGTCAGCATCTCAGGGGTCCAGGAGCGCTGCTCGATGAGTCGTTCGAGCATGTCGAAGGACATGAGAGCGAAGAGCATGTCGGCCGCGGTCCGGACCGTCCAGGCGGGGGAGAGCTGCCCCTCGCGGTGCAGCCATCGCGCCAGTCGCCGGCAGCCGGCGAGCCAGTCGGCCAGGATCTTCTGCCACAAGAGCTCGGCGTCGGGGTCGCCACCGCGGACGATGTCGTTTGCGCGGTAGATCGCGGCCACCCGGGGGTGGTACCTCGTGATGTGACCGGCCCACTCGGCAAGTGCCGTCCGGGCGTCCGGCGAGTTCCACACGGGGGTCACCGACTCGGCCAGGCCCTCACTTGTGTTCACGTGGTCGAACAGCGCGGTCACCAGCTCGGCCCGGCTCGCGAAGTGCAGGTAGACCGACCGGCGCGTGACGCCCGCACGTCCGGCGACCTCGGCCATCGTGAGGGCCGCGAAGCCATCGGTCTCGATCACGGCCCGGGCGGCATCGAGCAGCGCGATCCGGGTCCGTCGGCTGCGCGCATTGCGCGGCTGCTCGATCTGATTCATGACACCCCTCGGAATAAATTACACGGCCTGTGCAGTTTAGCGGTGTGCCAACTCGCTCGTTCAAGCCTGGAGGACCGATGTCCCAAGCTCCCGTGCCGGGTCCGCGGGCCCTGCCGCTCGTCGTACTGGGCGCAACCCAGTACCTGCTCATTCTCGACTCGGCGATCGTCAACGTGGCACTGGCCAGCATCGGCGCCGACTTCGACGTCTCGCCCGCCGACCTGACCTGGGTGGTCAACGCCTACGTGCTGGCGTTCGGCGGCCTGCTGCTGCTCGGCGGTCGCCTCAGCGACGTACTGGGCGCGAAGACCATGTTTGCCAGCGGTGTCGTGATGTTCGTGGCCGCTTCGGCCGCCGGCGCAGCTGCGACCTCGCCGGGATGGCTGGTGCTCTCCCGAGCGGGTCAAGGGATTGGTGCCGCTCTGACCGCTCCCGCCCTGTTAGCCCTGACAATGCTGATGTACGGCGACGGGCTGGCGCGACACCGTGCCCTGGGCGTGCTCGGCGCCATGGCCGGGGCGGGCGGTGCGTCCGGGCTGCTGCTTGGCGGGGCGCTCACCGAGTCGTGGGGATGGCGCTCCGTGTTCTGGCTGAACGTGCCCTTGGGCCTCGTGATCGCCGCGCTCGGGGCAGGACTGCTGGCCCACACGCCTGCCGTGCGGCCGCGTACGCGCTTCGACCTGGCCGGTGCCTTGACGTCCACCGCGGGTCTGGCCGTCCTGGTGTACGCCGTCCTCGGCACCACGAGTCACGGCTGGTGGTCAGCCCGGTCAGGCATCACCGCGTTGATCGGCGTCGGGTTGCTCGCGGCGTTCGTGGCCATCGAACGGCGCGCCGTGCAGCCGCTGCTCCCGCTCGACTTCCTGCGCGCGCGACCGGTGCTCGGCGCCAACCTCGCAGCCGCGACAACAGCAGGCGCGATGTTTCCCATGTGGTTCCTGGTCACGCTTTTCGCCCAGCAGGTACTCGGCCTCGGACCGCTCGAGGCCGGCGTTCTGGTGGTCCCGCTCTCGGTGGTGCTCATTGCCACCAACTCGGTCGCGCCGCGGGTGATCGCCGCCGTGGGTACACGGCCGCCGGTCGTCGCAGGGCTTGCGCTCGGCGGCCTCGGACTGCTCTGGCTCTCTCGACTCCCGACCACCGGGTCCTTCACATGGATCCTGCTGCCGGCCTCGCTGGTCACGGGCGTGGGTCTGGGGCTCGCCTTCGCCGGCTCCCTGACCTCCGCCACCTCCCATGTCCCCGCACACCGGTCCGGACTCGCCGGCGGAGTGGTGAACGCCGCCCAGCAGCTCGGGGGTGCGCTGAGCCTGTCCGCGCTCCTGGCGCTGGCCACAGCCAGAACGTCTGCGATGCAGGGCCTGCTGCCGGCGTCGGCGGCTCTGGGGGAGGGGTTCCGCTCGGGTCTGGCCGGCGCGGCCACGATCGCCCTGGCTGGCGCACTCCTCGCCGCAGTGACGATGAGGGACCACCGACCTGTCCGAGGTGGAGCGGCGGCCGTGGTGACTCGCTGACCACCAGCCGACCGACGGCGCGAGGCTCGGGTCCGGTCTCCGGCCCGTCTACAGGTCGCGAGTGCTCAACCTCGCTGGACGTTGCGGGTCCACGCGGTTCGATCCCGTGCGCTCTGAATGCAGCACGACTCACCCCACTGTGAGTAGAACTTCGCGCGGACCCGCACGGTTCGTGGCCGCTCCAGGCAGTTGCGAGACGTGGAGAGAACGACCTTGTTGTTGTCGTAGTCGACCTTGGAGACGATGCCGCATTCTCGCTCGAGCCCGAAAGTGCCGCGGTAGATGCCGTGCGTGGAGTCACTGAGCTGGAAGCGGAAGTCCACGTCGGGATCGGCGTCGGTGTGCATGAGCACCGCGAACGTGGTCCACGGCGGTTCACCGTCCACCTGGTCGAGACGGTAGAAACGGGTCACCACCTTGACCCGCTCCTCGCGGTGGACGACCCGCACGCTCCTGATGTCGGGGTTCCAACCGGAGGTGTATCCCTCGTCTGCCGCGTGGTCACGGATGTACACGTCGCGTCTCGCGTCCGCCTTGCGGCCCGCGGCTGCGTGCGCCGGGAGCGTGGCCCCGAGAAGCCCCAGAACTGCAAGCATGCAAATCAGGGTTCTCATGAAACCAATTCTAAAAAAGCCACGAGAGTCCCGTAATAGCGCAACTGGGGCAGCTGAGCCTGCGGGGTGCACTAGGAGGTCTGACGAAGCTGGTCGCTGTCGAACCACCCGACATGGTTCATCCCGGGGCCGATGTTGTACCCCACGAAGCCTCGCCAGGCGCCGTGCGCGAGCCGCCACGCGCGCAGCTCGCCGGGGTGCCAGGCACCGGCGACGTGCACCTCCACGGAGATCGGCTCGACCAGGCGTCGGTACTCGTCAGCGGACATGGCGGCAGACCCTAGGAGACGGCACCCCCAGGCTCGCGTGGCTCGCGCCGGAGCCCGAGGACGTCGTGGGATTCCTGCAGCCAGGCGCGCGGACGGGGACCGGTTCGATCTAGGCGCGAGCCCTGACCTTGGCCTTGCGCACCGTGACGACGACGTTGCGGCAGCCGGCGGCCCGTCGTACCAGGGCTCGCTTCTCGGCCCGGTCGACGGTCAGCGACCACCGGATCTTGAGCGCGGTCCACTCGCGCAGGTACTGGCACAACCGGCCCCTGACGATGTCGGAGCCGGACACCTGCGTCAGCGACGCCTCGGCCAGGACTTCGTTGCCCGTGTCCCGACTTTCTCGTCTAAACACGACGAAAGGTACGAACCATGCGCTCGGATTTGGCAGTGCCAGGGAGGGCGCTGTTAACGTCGCCGGGCTTTGTAAGCCGCCGACGGGGATGCATCTGGGGGGTCGTCGGCTGACAAACTCGGAGAACTTATGCGTCATCGTGCCTCTCGCCCGTTGCTCGATCCGGTCCGCCGCGGCGCGGCCGCGCTCACGAGCCGTCGGGGCATGTACGTCGTCGCGCCCACGTTTGCGCTCGCCTTGGCCGCAGGCGGCGGGATGACCGCCCTCGACCTGGCAGGTGACGATCGCCCGGCCGAGACCACCAGCGCGGGCGGCACGCTCAACCGGACCGGTGCCTTCGCCGAGGCGACCGGCAGCATTACGACCGGTCCCGCGCCGTCGTCCGAAAGTGCCTCGCCGTCGAAGGTCGGGGCCAGTGCTCCGGCCCGGAGCGGGGACCCAACCCCCGAGCGGCGCGCGAGGCCCTCGGAGGCCAACCGGACACAGAGCAACACCACGCCGGGCAGCGACTTGCCCTCGCCGTCGACGGACGCGCCGTCGACGGACACGTCATCGAGCTCGGCGTCGAGTCCGACACCGCCTTGGAGCTCCGAGGGTCCAACGCCCACGAGCCCGTCGGGTGCGCCCTCCGGCGGCTCGTCGCCGACGCACAGCCCTGGGTCGCCGACGCCCACCAGCGACACCACGCCACCCGAGACCAGCATCGTCAGCGGCCCGACGGACGATCTGCCCGGCGTCTTCGAGTTCGCCGCCAACGAAACGGCGACGTTTCAGTGCAGCCTCGATGGTGCCGGCTGGGTGTCCTGCGGCTCCGGCCTGAACTTGTCCGGGCTCGATGCCGGCTGGCACACCCTGGCCGTCCGCGCCACAGACCAGGCGGGCAACGTCGACCGCAGCCCTGCCGAGTGGACCTGGCACACGAACGGCAAGTGATCCTGTCGTCGCGTTCGGGACCAGGCTGAGTCGACGGGTCGTCTCGCGCTGAGATGTCCATGCGACCCGCCGAACGAGGGCGGGTGGTTCTCGGATGACCCATCTGGGTAGTTTTGCTTTCATCCGGTCAGTTCTCGGACATTCGCCACGCCACCACCCCCTTTTGGTGCTGATCTTGGAGTGCATCAATAACGGGTGGGAGAAGAACGTGAGCGCACAGAAGGCTGCTGTTCTGAGTCGCGGGAGCAAGTCCGCGGACAGGGCGGCACAGCGACCGGCACAGGTGAAGCACTGCCGCTGCGGACAGGACCTCGACATCTGCTCGAGGACGCACTGCCCGCGCTGTGGGAGCACCCTTCGTCCGAGCTGAATCCGGGGCCGATCCAGCCTCCCACGGTGTCCTCGCCGGTTGCCCGGCCGGACACGTGCCGGTGCGGCCGTCGCCGCTGGGGAAGACAGTTAAGGTAACCCCGACGGTTGTGGCAGGTCGGACAAGGGGCACTCGTGAACAAGCAGGGCGACGCGCTGGTGGAATCCAGCCGCGTCCTCACCATCCCCAACATCATCAGCATCGTCCGGCTGGCCGGCGTACCCCTCTTCTTGTGGCTGGTGCTCGGACCCGAAGCTGACGGATGGGCGCTCGGCGTGCTCCTGCTTTCGGGGGTCAGCGACTTCCTCGACGGCTACCTCGCGCGTCGGCTCAACCAGACGTCGAAGCTCGGCGAGATCCTCGACCCGGTCGCCGATCGCCTCTACATCCTCGCCGTCGTGTTCGGTCTCGCGTGGCGCGACATCATCCCGTGGTGGCTGGCGCTGGCGCTTCCGGCCCGGGACCTGTTCCTGTGGGGGCTCGTGCCCTTCCTGCGCACCCGCGGCTACAGCGCACTGCCGGTGCACTTCCTCGGCAAGGCGGCTACGGCCAACCTGCTCTACGCATTCCCGCTGCTCCTGCTCGGTGACGGCGAGGGCGTCGTACCCACCCTGGCGGACGTGTTCGGGTGGGCGTTCGCGATCTGGGGGACCGGCCTGTACTGGTGGGCCGGACTGCTGTACGCCTGGCAGGTGCGCAAACTGCTCGCCGATCATGATCGAAGGGCGCCGGAGCTCGATGGCAGCTGAGCCCGAAGACCCGGGTACGCCGGCCGCGTCATCGTCGCCGGCGAGAGGACCGAACGACGCACCGCCCCCGCGCGTCACGATGGGCCTGCTCGACTACATCACCTCGCACTCGATGGACGAGGACTACGCCCACGTCTCCGAGCGACGCCAACAGCAGGGCGAACCCGCCGCCGTCCGACCGGGTGCAGCTGCTCTGATCATCCTGGGCCTGTTCGGGCTCCTGGTCGCGACGGCCGGGATCCAGACGTCTCGGAACGCAGCCGCCGCAGAGGATGGGCGAACCTCCCTGATCACACAGATCAATGCGCGCAGCGTCCAGGTCGATGCCCGTCGAGAGCGGATCGTCGAAGTGCGCGAGGAGATCGACAAGCTCCAGCAGCAGTTCCTGTCCACCACCGGCCAGGGCCGCGCCATCTCCGCACGTCTCGACAAGCTGGGGGTGCGGACCGGTGCCGTTGCCGTCACCGGGCCGGGCGTCAAGGTCGTCGTGGACGATGCACCCAACGCCACCAGCGTGCAGCAGGAGGTTCTCGACAAGGATCTGCAGAAGCTGGTGAACGCGCTGTGGGAGTCGGGTGCCGAGGCGATCGCGCTCAACCGGCAGCGGCTCACCAACCTGAGCGCGATCAGGACCGCCAACGAGGCGATCACCGTCAACAACGAC
>JBFIWG010000213.1:0-6097 GCA_041606495.1 Nocardioidaceae bacterium | reverse complement strand
TCCAGTGGATCAGGTCGTCGGACCACGCGTACCAGATCGAGCCCTCACCGAAGTACATCAGGTAGCGGCCGTCGATCGGCACCGGCAGGATCGCACCCGCCTTGCTCCAGGGGGCGTCCTGCCCGTTGCCCTGCGGCAGGAACGTGTTGAAGTCGGGGAACAGCGGGCCGTGCTTGGTCCAGGTGAAGAGGTCGGTTGACGTGGCCAGACACAGCTGGGCGGACTTGCGGTCCCAGCCGGTGTACGTCATGTAGTAGGTGCCGTCTATCTCGGTGACCCGCGGGTCCTCGGCGCCGTACTTCTCGTAGTCCTCGGTCGGGGAGAGCACGGGGTCGGGGTGCCGTTCGAAGTGGATGCCGTCGTCACTGGTGGCGAGCCCGACGTGGGAGACGATGTCGTCGGCGTGCGCACGGTAGAGCAGCACCACCTTGCCGTCCTTGACGACCGCAGCCGGGTTGTAGACGCTGCCCGACTCCCAGGTGTTGCCCTGTGGACGCATGATCGGGTTGTTGGCGTACGGCGTGAACGGTCCGAGCGGGAACTGCGCGTGGGGGCGTGCGGTGCGGTCTGTCATGTCATCCTCTTTCGGTTCTGGTTCGTGGGTGCGGTGGTGCTGACCGGGTCGGGTCAGCGGCGGACGAAGGTGAAGCCACCAGCCGGCACCATGACCGGCACGGTGCGGGCACGGGAGCGGCGTACGTCGACGAGTCGCCCCTGGCCGTCGTACGCCTCGATCCGGGCGGGACCGTCGCCGGCGAGCCGGACCCGTGCGCGCTCGGTGCGGTCCGAGGCGCTGGAGAGCAGTGCGGAGCCGTGACCGTCACCGCGCAGCACCAGCCGCGAGACGAGTGGTTCGAGCATCACCGCGTCGAGGCGTGCGGGCTTCTGGCCGCCCCGTCGCGTGGTGGCGGTCAGCGTCGTGGCGCTCGCGGCAAGGGTTCTGGGTAACGTCACCGGGAGCAGGGCACCGGGCGCGGGCGAGGCGCCTTGGCGTCCGATGTCACCGGATGCGGCGCGGCCGAGGACGCGGTCGTCGGCGCGGAACCTTGTGACCGCCTCGCTCCCCGGCTCGAGGTCGAGCACGGGCAAGACCAGGGACCTCGGGTGCCGTTCCAGGTCGAACGTTGCGGACCCACCGGATCCGAGCGCGGCGTAGCCGGTGCCACCGAACAGCGACTCGCCCGTCCACAGCGACCCGGGTGCCTCGGCTGCGGCGGCGCCGCTGAGTGCGGCGTCCTCTGCCTGCAGTGTGGTGGTGCCGACGCGGGCCTGGACCGTCGCGGTCCGCGCGAGCCGCGCGACCCCGGGATGGGCGTCGAGGGCCAGCATCGAGAGCAGGCCGTGGATGGTGGACTCGGCGCCGGAGTTGCGGTTGATCTCGCCGCTGCCGGAGATGCCGTCGTAGGTGCGCCCCGTGGCGGGGTCGTACATCGCCTCGCCGGCCGGATTGGCGCCGAAGTACCACGCGGCCACGATCCCGGCGAGCCGCCGGCCCGCGTCGCGCTCGGTGGCGTCGGCGGTGGCGAGCAGGGACTGAAGCCGCGAGTCGGCGCCGTAAGCGATCTGCGAGCGGTCACCACGGGTGGGCAGCCGCCCGTTGTCGGGGCCGCCCGAGGTCAACAGCCAGGGGTTGAAGGTGAACGAGTCGGTGGCGGCGGCGCGTGCGAGCCGGGGCCGACCGAGCGCGTCAGCCGCGCGGGCGAGTCCGGCGGGCATCTGCGAGCCCCACCCGTGCCACACCGACCTGGACAGCGCCCAGGGACGCACGGAGCCGAACGGCCAGGTCTGTGCGTCGCCCTCACCGAGAGCGGCGATGCCTTCACCCAGCCGGGCGAGCGTGGTCCGCGCCTTGCGTGAGCCGCCGGCCTCGACGTACGCAGCGAGCCCGAGCGCCGCCTCCGCACTGGCGTCGGCGCCGTCGGCGATCAGCCAGGCTGGGGTGCGCTGGCCGTCGATGACCAAGTAGTCGCCGTACCGGTCCAGCGACTGCCGGTCGACCGCGTCGACGGCGAGCTCGAGCCGGTCGCGGAGAAAGCCGGCGAACGCCGGGTCTGTTGTCTTGAAAGCGGCGTAACCCTCGCCGAGAGCCCAGATCGTGCGTGCCAGCCAGTAGGACGCGTCGCTGTCGGAGGGATCGGGCAGCTCGACCGGCTCGGCGCTCGGGTTGAGCGTCCCGTCCGGCTGCATCCACAGCACGACGTTGCCGCGGTTCGGACCGGACACGGTTTGCAGATAGGTGACCCCGCGAAGCAGGTCATAGGCGGCGTCGCGGCTCGCAGGGTCCGCGGTGGCCTGCCAGTGCCGCAGGTAGACCACAGCGGCGCGGGTCATGTCGTCGGCGTTGTAGGCGCCCTGGCTCCAGGTGTCGCTGGCGGCGTCGTAGCTCCCGCCACCGACGTGCCGGTAGCTGCCGTCGGCGTTCGGCTCCGCGTACGTCCACAGGGTGCCGATGTCGGGTTCGTCGGAGAGCCGGTACGTCGTGTGGCCGTCCTGCTTCGGCGGGCGGACGGTGTCGCGCAACCAGTCGAGGTGGTCCAGGTTCGTCAATGAGGCCGCAGCGGAACGGTCCTGCCGGTCCGCGATCACGCCGGCGGACGACATGGTCGCGGCGCTTGCGAGGCCGGGCGCGAGCGCCAGGGCTGTGACGAGGGTGGTGGCCGCTGCGGTTGCGCGGCGACCGAGGTGGGGTGGGGTCATCCCTTAACTCCTGATCCGAGGTCGGAGGTTGTGAAGTGCTTCTGGAAGGCGATGAAGAGCGCGACGGCAGGGGTGGCCAGAACGACCGCGCCGGCAAGGATCGCGCCATAGGGGTTCGCGGCACGGCCGGCCACGTTGCTGATGTAGTTGGCGAGGGAGACCGCGAGCGGCTGCATGTCGGTCTCCTTGGTGACCAGGAACGGCCACAAGAACTCGTTCCACGGGCCGATAAAGGTCAGCAGCGTCGCGGTGAGCAGGGCCGGGCGGACCAGGGGCAGTGCCACCGACCACAGGATCTTCAGCTCGCTGGCGCCGTCGAGCCGGGCGGCCGCGAACAGCTCCTCAGGGAGCTGCAGGAAGAACTGCCGGAACAAGAACACGGCCGTGGAGTTGATCGCGAACGGCAGGATCATCCCGAGGTAGGTGTCGGCCAGTCCGTAGGTGCGCACGATCATCACGTAGATCGGGATGATCAACAGCTGGAACGGGATGATCTGCACCAGCAGCATCACCGCGAACAGCGTGCCCTGCCCGCGGAAGTGCAGCCGGGCAAGGGCGTAGCCGGCCAGTACTCCGAAGACCAGGGTGCCGAGGATGACGCCGCCGGTGAAGATCCCGGAGTTGGCCAGGGACTGCAGCAGGTTCACCCGGTCGTTGATCTGCGTGTAGTTGTCGAAGGTCAACCCGCCTGTGGGGAAGGCGCCTCGCAGCGACGTGTCCGGCTTCTCCTGCAGCGAGCCGATCAGCATGTAGTAGAAGGGGAAGACGAAAGCCGCGGCGCCCAGGAACAGGACGAGGTGGCGGAGCCAGCTGCGTGACATGTCAGTCCCTCTCCAGGATGCGGCGGTTGACCAGGGAGATGAGCAGCACGCCGATCACGAGCAGCACGCCGATCGCCGAGGCGGTGTCGGGGCTGCCCTGCTCGATGCCCTTCTGATACATCACCAGCACCGGTGAGGCGGACGCGCCGTCCGGGCCACCGCCGTTGGTGAGCAGGTAGGGCTCGGTGAACAGGTTGGCGCCGGTGATGGTCGCCAGGATGACGACCAGCACGGTCGCCGGTCGGACCCCGGGGACGGTGACGTGCAGGAACGAGCGGACCCGGCTCGCGCCGTCGGTCGCCGCCGACTCGTAGAGCTCCTTCGGCACGTTCTGCAGCGCGGCGAGGTAGAGCAGGATGAAGAAGCCGAGCTGCTTCCAGGTCACGAACACCGCGATCACCGGCATCGCCAACGCGCCGTTGACCAGCCACGACGGGTCCGGGGCGAGCGGGCCGAGGATCTGGTTGACCATGCCGCCCTGGCTGAACAGGAACAGCCACACCGCGACCAGGGCGACGCTGGCGGTGACGTAGGGGATGTAGTAGGAGACCCGGAGGAACGCGCGGCCGCGGATCGCTCCGTTCAGTGCGGTGGCCAGGAGCAGCGAGAGTACGACGGTCAGCGGCACGTTGATCACCAGGAACTCGGCCACGTTGAGGAACGACTGCCGCACCGCCGGGTCGGTCAGCACCTCCCGGTAGTTGTCGAGGCCGACGAACGGCCGGTCCACCTGGGCACCCGGGGCGGCGAAGAAGTAGTCGTGGAAGCTGATCCAGACCGCGAGCCCGAGGGGGTAGGCGAACACGGCGGCGAGGAACACCGCGTAGGGGGCCGCGAACGCGATCCCCACGGGCTGGCGACCCAGGAGGGCCGCCAGCCGTGAGCGCGAGCGAGCCGGGAGCATCCGGTCGTCGGGCTCGGTGTCAGGTGACATGGTCGTCTCTCAGGCTCAGGACTGGCCGGCGAGCTCGGTGGCCTCGTCGGCGGCCTTGGCGAGTGCCTGCTCGGCGGGCGTCTTGCCGAAGATGACGGACGCGGCGTACTCGTCGCGGAACGCCTGCCAGATGGCGATGGAGTTGGGGACGTTGGGCACCTCGACCGTCCGCGACGCCTGGTCGGCGAACATCTCGTAGGCCGGGTTCGCCTTGAAGTAGTCCGGGTACGTCGCCTGCAGGTCGCTGCGCAGCGGCATCTGTCCGGTCTTCTCCAGCAGCTCGCCGTCCTGCTCCTCGCTGGTGGCGAACTTCAGCACCTCGAACGCGGTCTGCTGGTTCTCGCACGCAGAGTAGAGCGCGATGTTCTTGGCGTCGGAGAACGTGTAGGTCTCCTCGGCGCTGGTGCCGGTCGACGTCGGCACGGGCGCAACGCCCCAGTTCACCGAGTCGCCGTACACCGAGACCGCCCACGGGCCGACGATGGACATCGCGGCCTTCTGGTCGGCGAAGGAGTCGCCGTTGTACTTCTCGCGCGGCGCGTACCCGCTGGAGTACATGGTGGACCAGAAGTCGGTGACGGCCTGCCCGGCCTCGGAGTCGAAGGTGGCCTCGCCGTCCTCGACGAGCTGCTCCCCGCCGCTCTCCGCGGCGTAGAGGGGGTAGAAGTCGAACCAGGACTGGAAGAACTCGCTCGTCGGTGCAGGCCAGATCGCCGCCTGCGCGGCGCCGCTGGCGACGATCTTCTTGCTGGTGTCGAGGAACTCGTCGTACGTCGCGAGCGGCGGGTTCTCGGGGTCGACGCCGGCCTTCTTGAGGATGTCCTTGTTGTAGAAGATCATCACGGGGTTCGACTTCCACGGGATCTGGTAGTACTTGCCGTCGGGCGACTGGTACTGCGAAGCGGCGTCGCCGGTGCGGGACTCGACGTACTCCGCGCCGCCCTCGAAGTCGTCGAGCGCGACGAGGCCGCCCTGCTTCTGGAACTGCGGTACGGCTGCCGGCGAGGTGTTGAACACCAGGCAGGGGGCGTTCCCCGCGGTGATGGCGGCACCGATGACCTCCTCGGAGGTCTTGCCGGCGGGGATCTCCTGGGCGGTGACCTTCTCGTCCGGGTGCTCGGCGTTCCAGGCCTCGACCATCGCCTTGCCCCAGGCGATCTCCTCGGGGTTGTTCGACAGCCACACGTCGATCGGGCCGGTGGACGTCTTCGCGTCGGCGGAGGCGCCGGCGCCGTTGCCGCAGGCCGCGGTCATCCCGAGAGCCAGCATCGTCACCGTTGCTGTCATGACTCTTGATCTCATTGGTTCTCCATTTCGCGTGCGACCTCGAGGAGGCGTGGGGGGCTGCAGTGGGTGGTTGCTGGGGTTGCTGGGGTTGCTGGGCGGCTAGGCCGGTCCGGTCGAGCCGCGCACGACCAGCCGCGGCGGGTCGAGCGTGAGGTTCGTGGCCGGGCGCTGGTCGATCAGCTCGAGCAGCCGGGTCGCCGCCGCGCGACCCCAGCCGAGGACGTCGGTGCTGACCGTGGTCAGCGGCGGTTGGACGTACGCCGCGAGCTCCGTGTCGTCGTAGCCGGTCAGCGACAGGTCCCCCGGCACGTCGATGCCGAGGCCGGTCGCGACGGAGAGGCCGGCCATCGCCATCAGG
>JBFIWG010000212.1:0-6156 GCA_041606495.1 Nocardioidaceae bacterium | reverse complement strand
GCCTCCATCACGTCGGTGCCGTCGGTCGCTTCAGTCGCCGCCTCCCCGTCGATCCGCCCACCCAGGAGGTCGGTGAACCGGTCGAACAGGTACGCCGCGTCGTGCGGGCCGGCCGCGGCCTCGGGGTGGTACTGCACCGAGAACGCCGTGAGCCGACCGTCCGCGTCGCGCAGCTCGAGGCCCTCGACCACGTCGTCGTTGAGGCAGACGTGGCTGACCGAGACGTCGCCGTAGGGGGTCGAGGTGCTGGCGTCGAGCGGCGCGTCCACTGCAAACCCGTGGTTGTGGGCGGTGACCTCGACCTTGCCCGTCGTACGGTCGATCACCGGCTGGTTGATGCCGCGGTGGCCGTACTTGAGCTTGTAGGTGCCGAAGCCCAGGGCGCGACCGAACAGCTGGTTGCCGAAGCAGATCCCGAAGTACGGCAGGCCCGCATCGAGCACTCCCTTGAGCAGCTCCACCTGGCCGGTGGTGGCGGCCGGGTCGCCCGGACCGTTGGAGAAGAACACCCCGTCGGCGCCGGTCGCGCGCACCTCGTCCAGGGTCGCGGTCGCCGGCAGGACGTGCACCTCGATGCCGCGTTCGGCCATCATCCGCGGCGTGTTCGCCTTGATGCCGAGGTCGACGGCGGCGACGGTGAACCGCTTGGCCCCGACCGCCGGGACGACGTACGCCTCCTCGGTGGAGACCTGGCTGGCCAGCTCGGACCCGGCCATCTGCCCGGAGTCGAGCACCCGTCGCTTGAGCACCTCGGGGTCGGTCTCGGTGGTGGAGATGCCGACCCGCATGGCGCCCCGCTCTCGCAGGTGCCTTGTCAGCGCCCGGGTGTCCACGCCGGAGATGCCGACCACGCCCTGGTCGCGGAGCTCGTCGTCGAGGCTGCGCACCGAGCGCCAGTTGCTGGGGATCCGGGCAGGGTCGCGCACGACGTACCCGCTGACCCAGATGCGACGGGACTCGGGGTCCTCGTCGTTGATGCCGGTGTTTCCGACGTGCGGTGCGGTCATCACCACGACCTGGCGGTGGTACGACGGGTCGGTCAACGTCTCCTGGTAACCGGACATGCCGGTGGAGAAGACGGCCTCGCCGAAGGTCTCACCGTCGGCGCCGAACGCCTCACCGTGGAAGGTGCGGCCGTCCTCGAGGACCAGGAGGGCAGGCTTGAGCTGCGTCATGCGGAGTGCTCCTTGGCGATCTTGCTGATCGAGCGGATCCATTCGTTGTGTGCCTCGGTGACGCCCTTGTCCGCGACGGCCTGGTCGGTGAGCCGGAAACCCGTGTCGAGGAGGTATTCGCCGTGCTGCCAGGTGACCACGAGCAGCCCGTGCGGGGGCACGACCTTGCCGGCGATGCCCTGGTCGTGCCGGGCGCCGCGGAGCGAGTCGGCGGGGATCCGGAAGCTGCCGGCCAGCCGGACCACGTCGAGCCCTTCGGTCGACAGGGACAGCCGGGCGGTGCTACGGGCGCCGAGGCCTCGCGCCACGACCCGGTCGAGCCAGTCGCCGCTGACCGTCGTACCGAAATAGCGGGCACCGCCCGACAGCTTGGCGGACGGAAGGTCGGCGACGGCGGGAGGGGTGACGAGCTCTGGGATGTCGTGCTTGCGTCCACGGCGCTTCCAGCCGCGCCACATCAGCACGTAGACCAGCGCCAGCACCAGGAACAGCGGCAGCGCGGTGAGCACCAGCTCGGAGGTGGACGGGCTCATGCGAGCTTCCCGTCCAGGACGGTCGCCTTGCCTCGCAGGAAGGTGGCCACCACCCGGCCGGGCAGCTCACGCCCGGCGTACGGGTTGTTGCGGGAGAGCGACGCGGTCTCGGTGTTGTCCACGACCCGACTGAAGGCGGGGTCGTAGAGCACGACGTTCGCCGGCGCCCCCTCCTCGAGCGGGAGGCCGTGGTCGGCGAGGCGACCGATCTGCGCCGGCTTCGACGACATCCGCTCCGCCACACCGGCCCAGTCCAGCAGACCTGTATCGACCATGGTCTGCTGCACCACGGACAGCGCGGTCTCCAGGCCCAGCATGCCGAAGGCCGCCGCCTGCCACTCGCAGTCCTTGTCCTCGTGCGGGTGCGGCGCGTGGTCGGTGGCCACCACGTCGATGGTGCCGTCGGCGAGGCCCCGGCGCAGCGCCTCGACGTCGGACGCCGAGCGCAGCGGCGGGTTCACCTTGTAGATCGGGTCGTACGTCGCGGCCAGCTCGTCGGTCAGCAGCAAGTGGTGCGGGCACGCCTCGGCGGTGACGTTCCAGCCGTTGGACTTGGCCCACCGGATCAGGTCCACCGACCCGGCGGTGGACACGTGGCAGACGTGCAGCCGGGACTTCACGTGGGCCGCGAGCAGGCAGTCGCGGGCGATGATCGCCTCCTCGGCCACCGCAGGCCAGCCGCGCAGGCCGAGCCGGCCGGAGAGCTCGCTCTCGTTCATCTGCGCCTCCTCGGTGAGGCGCGGCTCCTGGGCATGCTGGGCGACGACGCCGTCGAAGGCCTTGACGTACTCCAGCGCGCGCCGCATCAGCACCGCGTCCGAGACGCACTTGCCGTCGTCGGAGAAGACCCGCACCCGGGCCGCGGAGTCCGCCATGGCACCGAGCTCGGCGAGCCGTTCGCCGGCCAGCCCGACGGTCACCGCGCCCACCGGGAAGACGTCGCAGTGACCGGCCTCGCGTCCGAGTCGCCACACCTGCTCGACCACACCCGCGGTGTCGGCGACGGGGTCGGTGTTGGCCATCGCGTGCACGGCGGTGAACCCGCCGAGCGCGGCGGCCTGGGTGCCGGTGTCCACGGTCTCGGCGTCCTCGCGGCCAGGCTCCCGCAGGTGCGTGTGCAGGTCCACCAGGCCGGGCAGGGCGATCAGCCCCTCGGCGTCGACGACCTCGGCGCCCGAAGCCTCCAGCCTCTTGCCGATCCGGGAGATGACGCCGTTCTCGAGAAGCAGGTCGGTCGGTTCACCACCCAGGATTCTGGCGTTCCTGATCAGGTAGGTGGTGCTCATGCGTCTCCTCCGTCGGTGGCGGCGTGCTCGCTCGCCGGGGTGGCCGTCGTACGGCCGGACTCTGACTCGTTGCCGCTCAGCAGCAGGTACAGCACGGCCATCCGGACCGCGACACCGTTGGTGACCTGCTCGACGATCACCGACCGGTCGGAGTCGGCCACGTCGGCGGTGATCTCCATGCCGCGGATCATCGGACCCGGGTGCATGACCAAGGTGTGGTCCTGCAGGTTGGCCATCCGCCGGGAGTCCAGCCCGTAGCGGCGGCTGTACTCGCGAGCGCTCGGGAAGAACGCGGCGTTCATCCGCTCGCGCTGGACGCGCAGCATCATCACCGCGTCAGCCTTGGGCAGCACCGCGTCGATGTCGTAGGAGTGCTCGACCCCCCAGCCCTCCACACCGACAGGGAGCAGCGTCGGCGGCGCGACCAGGGTGACCTCGGCACCGAGCGTGCGCAGCAGGAGCGCGTTGGAGCGGGCCACCCGGCTGTGCAGGACGTCGCCGACGATCGCGACTCGCCGGCCGTCGAGGTTGCCCAGGTGCCGCCACATGGTGAACGCGTCGAGCAGCGCCTGGGTCGGGTGCTCGTGGGTGCCGTCGCCGGCGTTGACCACGCTGGACCGGACCCACCCGGAGTTCGCCAGCAGGTGCGGCGCGCCGGAGGCCCAGTGCCGGATCACGACGGCATCCGCGCCCATCGCCTCGAGGGTCAGCGCGGTGTCCTTGAGGCTCTCGCCCTTGCTCAGGCTCGAACCCTTGGCGGAGAAGTTGATGACGTCCGCGCTGAGCCGCTTGGCGGCTGCCTCGAACGAGATCCTGGTCCGGGTGGAGTCCTCGAAGAACAGGTTCACCACGGTCCGGCCGCGCAGGGCGGGCAGCTTCTTGATCGGCCGGTCCGCCAGGGAGCGGAGCTCCTCGGCGGTCTCCAGGATCAGCTCGGCGTCGGAGCGGGTCAGGTCGCCGGCGCTCAGCAGGTGGCGCTTCACTTTGTCTCCTCAGAGTCGCCGGAGATGCTGTCGCCGGACGTCGTGTCACCGGAGATGGTGACCGCGTCGACGTCGTCGAACTCGGACAGCCGGACCTTCACCGACTCGACCAGCGAGGTCGGCAGGTTCTTGCCGACGAAGTCGGCCCGGATCGGCAGCTCGCGGTGGCCGCGGTCGACAAGCACCGCGAGGCGCACCGTGCGGGGGCGGCCGACGTCGTTCATGGCGTCGAGGGCTGCCCGGATCGTGCGGCCGGAGAAGAGCACGTCGTCGACCAGGACCACGGTCTTGCCCTCGATGCCGCCGGCCGGGATCTCGGTGGGGAGCAGCGTCCGGGCCGGGCGCAGCCGCAGGTCGTCGCGGTACATCGTCACGTCGATCGAGCCGACCGGGATGTCGATGCCCTCGACGGCGTTGATCTTGGCCGCGATCCGCTGGGCGAGAGGTACGCCGCGTGTGGGGATCCCGAGCAGGACCAGGTCGTGGGCGCCCTTGTTGCGCTCGAGGATCTCGTGGGCGATGCGTGTGAGTGCGCGGGAGATGTCGCGCGAGTCGAGGACGGTGCGTCCTCCGGTCCCGTCGGCGGCCTCACTGGTGGCCCCGTCGATGGACGTGGTGTCGGCAGGCATAAGCGAGCCAGACCTCCTTCTCCGCCTCACGGGACGGCTCGTTAAAGGATGTCGATCGGCACAGACAGTAGCAGCAGACGGCGACTTCCACCGCATCCCGTGCCGCGCGCTGAGACGCCTCTTCCGATCGCTGCGGCGGGGGTCGTCGGGACTCCGTGGGGATCGTCAGGAGAGGTCGTCGACGGCCGTCTCGATGGCACGGTGGAACGTGGGGTAGGCGTAGATCATCGTCCGCAGCGCGTCCGTGGGCACCTGGGCGTGCACGGCCACCACCAGCGCGGAGAGCACCTCTCCCCCGTTGGGCCCGACCACCGTCGCGCCGACCAGGACGCCGCGGTCGGAGTCCTCGATCAGCTTGACCAGTCCCTCGTTGCCGGCCTTGTGGATCCACCCTCGCGTCGTACTCGGGATCTCGGCGCTGCCCACCCTGATCTTCAGACCTTGGTCCCGAGCCTGCTGCTCGGTCATCCCGACCGACCCCACCTCCGGGTCGGTGAAGGTCACCCGGGGAATGGCGCGGTACTCGGCCGCGGGCCCCTCCTCGCCGCGGATGTCGCGCGCCGCGATCTTCGCCTGGTACATCGACATGTGCGTGAACGCGCCCCTGCCGGTGATGTCCCCGATCGCCCAGACACCCTCGGCCGCGCGCATCCGTTCATCGACCACGATGGAGGCCGCGTGCGGGTCGAGTCCGGCGGTGTCGAGACCGAGGTCCCGGAGGTTGGTACGTCGGCCGGCAGCGACGAGCAGCCTCTCGGCAGTCAGGTTCTCCCCGTCGACCTTCAACGAGAAGTGCTCGCCGTCGTGCGTCACTCTGGCGATGTCCACGCCGGTCAGCACACGGATGCCCTCGTCCTCGAAGACCTCCTGGAGCAGCTCGCTCGCCTCGGGCTCCTCCGGCGGCAGGATCCGGTCGGCGACCTCGAGCAAGGTCACCCGGACCCCGAACCTGGCGAACACCTGGCAGAGCTCGGCCCCGATCGCGCCACCACCGATGACGACCATGGACTCCGGCAGCTCATCTGCTCGAACAGCGTCCCGGTTGGTCCAGAACGGGGTGTCGGCGAGCCCGTCGATCGGAGGTACGGCGGGCTCGGTGCCGGTGTTCAGGACGATCGCCTTGCGGGCGGTGTACCGCTCGCCGTCGACCTCCACAGCACGGGAGGACACCAGCCGACCGTGGCCGCGGACGAACCGGACCCCGGCCTCCTCGAGGCGCTCTACAGCCACCTGGTCGTCCCAGTCGGACGTGGCCTCGGAGGAGATCCGCATCGCGACGTGCTCCCAGTTCGGGTTCACCTCGCTCTGCCCGGCGATCCCGTCGATGCGCCGCCCCTCGGCGAGCAGGTCGGCGGCGCGGATCATCATCTTGCTCGGGATGCACCCGTAGTAGGGGCACTCGCCTCCGACGAGGTGGCGGTCGATACCGACCACCTTGAGACCGGCGCCCGCCAGATCGCTGGCCAGCGCCTCACCTCCCGGGCCCAGCCCGATGACGACGACGTCTGCCTGGTTGTCCATGGCCCCACCCTGGCACAAAGACGGCTGCG
>JBFIWG010000211.1:0-6183 GCA_041606495.1 Nocardioidaceae bacterium | reverse complement strand
GTCCTGCGCCATGGCGTGCTGCGCCTCGGTGCCGTGCGACAGGGTGTGCAGGATCTCGAACCCCTGACGCTGGTGGAACGACTCCTCCTTGCACACCCGGACCATGGCGCGGGCGTACGGGCCGTAGGAGCACCGGCACAGCGGCACCTGGTTGACGATCGCGGCGCCGTCGACCAGCCAGCCGATGGCGCCCATGTCGGCCCAGGTCGGCGTCGGGTAGTTGAAGATCGATGAGTACTTCTGCCGCCCGGTGTGCAGCGCGTCGAGCAGGTCGGCCCGCTCCGCGCCGAGGGTCTCAGCGGCCGCATAGAGGTACAGGCCGTGCCCGGCCTCGTCCTGCACCTTGGCCATCAGGATCGCCTTGCGGCGCAGGCTCGGCGCCCGGGTGATCCAGTTGCCCTCGGGCTGCATGCCGATGATCTCGGAGTGCGCGTGCTGCGCGATCTGCCGGATCAGCGTCTTGCGGTACCCATCGGGCATCACGTCACGAGGCTCGATGCGGCCATCGGTGTCGATGGTCCGCTGGAACTCCTCGAGCTCTTCCTCGACGGGCTCGGCCGGGCGGCGGGCCGCCTCGTCGGGGGCGGTGAAGTCGTTGCCGTACATGCGGCCAATCGTAACAAAGAATCTGTTACACCTTTGCCGCAGGACTGCAGCGCCTCTGTAACATCCCGGACTCGTCGCCTCAGCGACGGCGAACCGAGAGCGAAGACCCGCAGCTACCGACAGCGGCGGGAGGCCGGCTGACCACGCCTGACAGGATGGGCCTATGAGCAAGCCAGGTGGCGGACCGACCGCCGATGTCTCCGTACGCGTCGCGTGGGCCGATGACGCAGCCGGGATCGCCGAGGTCCAGGTGCGCGCGTGGCGGCAGGCGTACGACGGACTGCTGCCCGTCGAGGTCCTCGACGCGATGGAGCCCAGCGAGTTCGCAGCCGCATGGCACGCCTCGCTGACCAAGCCGAAGGACGCTCGCAACCGGGTGCTCGTCGCCCTCGAGCGGAACACGATCCGTGGCTTCGCGGTCACCGGCCCCTCCGCAGACCCGGACTCGGATCCCGTGGCGGACGGCGAGGTTGCCGAGCTCACCATCGACCCGGGCCAGACCGGCCACGGCCACGGCTCCCGCCTCATCCAGGCGTGCGCCGACACCCTCCGCGCGGACCGGTTCAGTCGCGCCGTGACGTGGCTGAACGCGGCCGACGACGCGCTGCGTGGCTTCCTCACCGAGGCCGGCTGGGCGGCCGACGGCGCCCACCGCGAGCTCGACCTGCACGGTGACGGATCGGTGACGGTCAAGCAGGTTCGCCTTCACACCGACCTTTCCGAACAGTAGGTTTGAATTCGAGCGAGGTGGCAACCAAGTGACGGTTTCACGCGTCTATTGGACGTGAGGCTCAAGCAGGGGGGCCTCAGATGAGCGACCACGACCATCTGGGAGTGAGCAGTGTTAGGACCGCTACCGCAGTTGTACCGCGTCGCCGTCGGCGTCGCCGCGCTCGCAGTGTTCGTCGCCGGTGGCGCCTGGGCGGCGTTCGTCCTTCCCTACCCGATCCTGGTCAGCGTCGGGGCAAGCGTCGGCCTGGCGATCGGTGCGCTCTGCGCCTTCCTGCTCCTCCACGAGTCCAGCCGTTCCCCGCAGGCCACACCAGCTCGTCGACCGCACCTGCGCTGACCTCCGTCCGCTCGCCGGACTGTCGCCGCGCCTTGGTAGTTTCACCGGGTGTCGGCACCTGATCCTGAGCCCACGCTCGACCCACGCCAACGCACTGCAATCGTCCGCGACGGCATCGCCGTCGGCGTCGCGACCGGCGCCTACGGCATCTCCTTCGGCGCGATCTCGGTCGCGGCCGGTCTCAGCGTCGCCCAGACCTGCGCGCTTTCCTTGCTGCTCTTCACCGGGGCCTCCCAGTTCGCATTCGTCGGGGTCGTCGCCTCAGGTGGCGCCCCACTGTCCGGAGCGTTGACCGGGCTGCTCCTCGGGTCCAGGAACACCCTCTACGGCCTCCGGCTCGCACCGCTCCTGTCCTGGCGGGGATGGCGTCGGGCATCGGCCGCCCACCTGGTCATCGACGAGTCGACCGCGATGTCCGTCGGTCGCGAGTCCACCCAGGCAGCGCGCGTCGGCTTCCTGAGCACCGGACTGGCCGTCTTCATCCTGTGGAACCTCGCCACCCTCGGCGGCGCCCTGGCCGGGACCGCCCTCGGGGATCCGCGGACCTACGGCCTCGACGCGGCGGTGGGTGGGGCCTTCCTGGCACTGCTCTGGCCCCGGCTGAGGGATCGCCGCAACCAAGTGACCGCAGTGCTCGCCGTGGCGCTGGCTCTCGCGCTGGTCCCGGTCACCGCGGCCGGCGTACCCGTGCTGGCTGCGGCCCTCGTGGCGCTGGCCGTCGGCCTGCTCACCCACCGCGCGGACCCGACCGAGATTCCCACCCGCGACGACCTGCCCGCAGGCGGTGAGCACGCATGATGTGGCTCGCCATAGTGGCGACCGGCGTCGGCTGCTACCTGCTCAAGCTCGCCGGTCTCTCCATCCCCGGTTCGGTCCTGGAGCGGCCCCTGGTGCACCGGATCGCGGACCTGCTTCCGGTCGCGCTGCTGGCGGCGTTGATCGGCGTGCAGGTGCTCTCCACCGGGCCGTCATTGATCCTCGACGCGCGCGTGGCGGGGCTGCTCGCCGCAGTCGTTGCAATGCTGCTCCGGGCGCCGTTCATCGTGGTGGTCTTCGTGGCAGCCCTGACCGCCGCCCTGGTCCGTCTGCTGTAACGCGGGGTTATCGTCGCTCTACAAGCGCTCTGACGCTGGCAGAGCGTCAACACCGCTTGCAGAGCCACCTGTCGATCAGGTGATGTCGATCCGGCCGTCTTCGTCGACGGTGAAGCCGGGGGGCGTACGCGATCTCCCACAGGTGACCGTCGGGATCGGCGAAGTAGCCGGAGTAACCGCCCCACTCGGTGCGGTCAGCCGGCTTCTGGATCTTCCCACCGACCGCCCGCACCCGGACGAAGGCGAGGTCCACGGCGTCCTCGCTCGGCAAGTTGAGGGCCAGCGTCACCCCGCGGTACCTCGGCTGCTCGTCGGCCGGGACCGCTTCGAGGTGGGCGTCGTCGGCGAGTGCGTCGTACCCGTAGAGGCCGAGCCAGGTGCCCGAGGTCTTGAACCACACGATCCCGTTGGTGAGGTCCCCCCGTTGCTCCCAGCCGAGGTCGCGGTAGAACTTCGCCGACCGTTCGAGGTCGGTCACGCCGAGCGTGACGATGGTGAAGTTGGGTGCTACGTCGGTTGGCATGCGGTCATTGTTCCGCACCTGTCGGGCCTGGCGCGGCGTTGTCCATCAGGGGAAGAGCGAGATCGCGTGCCGGATCGCAGAGCGCGCCCGGGTCCGGTCCCCGGCGTCGTCGTAGGCCAGGCCGAGGCGGTACCACGTGCGCCAGTTCTCGGGGTCGGACTCGACCTCGGTCTGCCGCTGCGCGAACACCGCGTCGGCGGCGGTGCGGTCAACCCGGCCGGACGGGCGCCGCGGAAGGTCGTCGACCGGGAGTCCGCCTTCGGACTCCAGCACAGCGGCCAGCCGTGCCGACCTGCTGCCGAACTGGAGCTCGCGCCAGACCAGGTACACCCCGATCAGCGGCACCAGCAGGATCCCGATGCCAAGGAAGACGGCGACCCACGAGTCCTCGAAGATCAGGGCCACCCCCTTGGCGCCGATCAGGATCGCGTAGAACGCGACCACCGCGACGAGGAGTACGACGATGAGCTTCGTGCGCACTACGACAGGCCCATGAACTCTTCGAGGCCGACGGTCAGACCGGGCGCGGAGCCGATCTTGCGCAGTCCCAGCAGGACGCCGGGCATGAACGAGATGCGGTCCATCGAGTCGTGCCGGATGGTGAGGGTCTCCCCCGGTCCACCCAGGATCACCTCCTGGTGCGCCACCAGACCACGGAGCCTGAGCCCGTGCACGCGAATCCCGTCCACGTCCGCACCGCGCGCCCCCTCTAGCGACGTGGAGGTCGCGTCGGGGATGGGGCCGGAACCGGCGTTCCTGCGGGCCTCGGCCACCAGCGACGCGGTGCGGCGGGCGGTGCCGGACGGCGCATCCGCCTTGTCCGGGTGGTGCAGTTCGACGATCTCGACCGACTCGTAGAAAGGTGCGGCCTCGGCGGCGAAGCGCATCATCAAGATCGCGCCGATGGAGAAGTTGGGGGCGATCAGCACGCCCGTCTCAGGCGATCCGTCGAGCCAGGTCCGGAGCTGGTCCAGGCGGGCGTCGTCGAAGCCGGTCGTGCCCACGACCGCATGGATGCCGTGCTCGATGCAGAACTGCAGGTTGCCCATCACCACGTCGGGATGGGTGAAGTCGACAACAGCCTGGGCACCCTTGGCCACCAGGTCGTCGATGTCGCCGTCGGCGTCGATCGCCGAAACCAGCTCCAGGTCGTCGGCGTCGTCGACAGCGCGACAGACCTGCTCCCCGACCTTGCCTCGTGCGCCGAGGACGCCCACCTTCATCTTGGAAGTCACGTCGACCAACCTAGTCGACGGATTCGGCGTCCAGCGGGCCGACCACCGCGAGCGTCTCGGGCTGGCTGAACAGCTCCTTGGCCAGCAGCTGCACGTCGTCGGCGGTGACCGCGTCGATCCGCTCGATCACCTCGTCGAGGCTGGGCAGCTCGTCGTACAGCAGCTCGGCCTTCGCGATCCGCGACATGCGCGAGCCGGAGTCCTCGAGGCTGAGCACGAGGCCGCCGCGCAGCTGGCCCTTGCCGCGCTCGAGCTCCTCCTGGCTGATCCCGTGGTCCGCGAGCTTGATCAGCTCATCGCGCACCACGCTCAGCACTTCGTCTCGCTTGGCCGGCAGGCAACCGACCCCCACCCCGAACATGCCGGCGTCGGTGTAGTGCGAGGCGAAGGAGTAGACGGAGTAGGCCAGGCCGCGCAGCTCGCGGACCTCCTGGAAGAGCCTCGATGAGGTGCCCCCGCCGAGCACGGCGTTCAGCACCCCGAGGGTGTAGCGACGCTCGTCGGTGCGGACCAGCCCGTTCACGCCGAGCACCAGATTGACCTGCTCGAACGGTCGGGACGCGGCGATCTCACCGGTCGCGCAGCGCTTGTGCCGCTCCGCGCGTCGAACGCCCTGCGGACGCGTCGAGGTGTCCGAGAGGAAGTTGGCCCGCCCGAACGCCTTGCGCACCTGGCGTACGACGGTCGCGTGGTCGACGTTGCCGGCGACCGCGATCACCATGTTCTCGGGCCGGTACTTCGCCCGGTAGTAGCGGGTGATCTGTGCCCGGGTGAGGGTCTTGATCGACTCGACGGTGCCGGCGATCGGACGCCCCAGAGGCGTGGCTCCCCAGGCCTTCTCGGCGTAGAGGTTGTGCACCACGTCGTCGGGGTCGTCGTCATGCATGGCGATCTCGTCGAGGATCACCTCACGCTCGGCCTCCACGTCCTCGGCCGTGACCAGGGAGGAGGTGAGCATGTCGCCGAGGACGTCGAGCGCCATCGGCAGGTCCTCGTCGAGGACGCGCGCGTGGTAGCAGGTGTACTCGCGCGCGGTGTAGGCGTTGAACTCCCCGCCGACCTCGTCGAAGGCCGCGGAGATGTCCATCGCCGAGCGGGTCGGGGTGCCCTTGAACAGGAGGTGCTCGAGGAAGTGCGACGCGCCGTTGAGCTGCGCCGCCTCGTCCCTCGACCCCACCTGCACGAACACCCCGACCGCCGCGGAGCGGACTCCGGGCATGTGCTCGGTGACGACGCGCAGACCGCCCCTCAGGACGGTCCGGCGTACGCCGCTGGGCAGATCGTTCAAGCTGCCCTGATCACTCGTCGTCGGAGGACTCGGCCGGGGCGTCGCCCTCCTCCACCACGGGAACCAGCGACAGCTTGCCGCGGTCGTCGATCTCGCCGATCTCGACCTGGATCTTCTGCCCCACGGAGACGACGTCCTCGACGTTGTCCACGCGCTTGCCACCGGCCAGGCTGCGCAGCTTGCTGATGTGCAGCAGGCCGTCCTTGCCCGGGAGCAGCGAGACGAAGGCGCCGAAGTTGGTCGTCTTCACCACGGTGCCGAGGTAGCGCTCGCCGACCTCGGGCATCGTCGGGTTGGCGATCGCGTTGACGGCCGAGCGGGCCGCCTCGGCGGCCTCGCCGTTGGTGGCACCGATGTAGACGGTGCCG